>VRUH01000010.1:36250-100208 GCA_019456185.1 Candidatus Glassbacteria bacterium
GGGGATCCATCACCCGGAAATAGATGACCGCGTTGACCTTGAGCGAAACGTTGTCCTTGGTTATCACATCCTGCGGCGGCACGTCCATCGCGATCGTGCGCAGGCTGATCTTGACCATCCGGTCGATCATCGGGATCAGGAAAAACAGTCCCGGCCCCTTGGCTTTGGGCAGCAGGCGGCCCAGGCGGAAGATCACGCCGCGCTCGTATTCACGCAAGATCTTGATCATACTGGACAGGAAAAGCACGACAATGACCAACAGGAAAAATAGCATGTAAATTTGCTGCTGCATCTGGAGCCTCCTGCTGTGAATGGAAAATATCCCGTCGCCGTTCCCGCACGGTATAACCATCACCCCGCGGGAACGGCGACACGGGCGCCGCGGTGCATCCGGGACTACTGTTCCAGCTGCTCTACGATCAGGATCAGGCGCTCCACGCCGGTAACGCGCACGGGCTTGTCGGTTTCGATGGTGCCCGAACTGCTGCGCGCGCTCCAGATTTCACTGTGGATAAACACCTTGCCTTCGGGCGCAAGCTCGCTGATAGCGCGGCCCGCTTCGCCAATGAGCCCCTCGTTGCCGGTGGTGGTCCTACTGCGCAGGCTCTGGACCGCCTTGCCCACCACGAAAACGAAAAAGGCCGCGGTCGCGATAACCGTCGGAATCAGCACTTCCCAACTGATCGATAATTCCGGCATGGTAGGTGAAAACTCTCCGCGATAAAGCATGATGGAGCCCAGCACCAGGGAGACAACGCCTCCCACGGTGAGCAGGCCGAAACTGGGGATTTTAATCTCCAAGATGAACAGTACGATCGCAAAGACTATCAGCAGCGCGGCCGCCATGTTGATCGGCAGGGTCTGGAAAGCGAAAAACGCCAGGATCAGGCTGATCCCACCCACCACGCCGGGGAAAATCAGTCCCGGGTTCGACAGCTCGAAATACAGGCCCGCCAGGCCGGCCATGAAGAGGATATAGGCTATATTGGGATCTCCCAGCCGGTCGAGTATCCGGTAGCGCCAGTTATACTCGTGGACGACTATCCGGGCTCCGGCCAGATCGAGAGTCAGCGAATCCCCGCCTACCAGCGCCACCACCCGGCCGTCGAGCATCTCCATCAGCTCTTCGACATCGGCGGCCACGTAATCGATCACACCTCGCTCGAGCGCTTCCTCCTCGGTGATCGATACGCTGTAACGCACCGCGGAGTCGGCCCAGGCTATATTGCGGCTGCGCTGGGTGGCGATAGTTTTGATGAAGGCGCGGGTGTCGTTGAGCACCTTGTCTTCCATCACCGAGCTACTGTCCCCGCCGCCCATGCCGCCCATGCCGATACTGACCGGGTGGGCCGCACCGATATTGGTTCCCGGCGCCATCGCGGCAATATGGGCCGCCATGGTGATAAACACACCGGCGCTGCCAGCCCGGCTGCCCGAGGGCGATACATAGACCGCAATCGGCAGGCGGCTTCCCAGCAGCAGCTTGACCAGTTCGCGGGTAGTGGTCAGCAGCCCGCCGGGCGTATCGAGTTCGATTACCAGCAGCTCGCTGCCGGACTCGACAGCCAGGGCGTGTTTCTCGCGGATAAACTCCTCGCTGACCGGTCCGATCATCCCGTTGACCCTGGCCACGTCAACCCGGGGCGCGGCGTTTATTCCGGTTACGGGAGCGCCGAACAGCGCTACCGCCAGCAGCAAGCCGGTTATGAGATGAGACTTTTTCATTTGTCGAGCGATCCGATAGTGACTGTTCAAAGGCCGGCCGGCGCTGATACTTCCGGCCGCGGCCGTGTGCGGGGAGCGCCGCGGGTGCTCCGCACCGGCTAGGGCACCTGCTTCAAGTTGCCACAAACCGCCGGCCATGTCAATAACACAAGGGTCGCCGGCGGCAGACTCGGGGACTCAGCCGTCGAACACACCGACCTTGACCTTGGCCGGGCGAATCAGCTTATCGCCGATCTTATAGCCGACCTCGAGTATTTCCACAACGGCCTGGTCCTGCTTCTCATCATCCACCGGCTCGGTCATCACCGCCTCGTGGAGGTTGTAGTCGACAGGCACGCCGGTTTCGTTGACCGCCTCCACACCGTGCTGAGCGAGCACTTTTTGCAGGGTCTTATGCATCAGCTCCACGCCCTGCACAAACCCGCCGTCGAGTTCACTCTGCGAGTTTTCCACGTGCTGGAAAAAGCGCTCGAAAGCATCGACCAGGCCCAGGATATCGCGGAATACGCCCGCCTTGACATAGCCCGCCAACTCGGATTTTTCTTTTGCGGTACGGCGTTTGAAATTGTCCAGTTCCGCCACCGCCCGCAGGTGCTTATCCGTGGCGTCGGCCAGTTCCTGTTCCAACTCCCCGATTTTCGCCAGGGCTTCGTCGAGTTCACCACCTGGCTGTTCCGCGTCCGTTTCCGTAGAGACTTCGACCTCGACACCGGCGTTTTCAGTTTCAACAGGCTTCTTGCTCTTCTTTTTTTTGTCCGCCTTGGTCATCAACACCTCACTCAAACGTTTATATCACCCGATTCGGCCCCTTAAACGATCTGGTGCACAGCAGTTGAAGAAAAACTATTGCTTTAATTCCAAGTACCCGTTAAATTAAGCTCTTCTTAAGTTTATGTCAATAAACCGTTTCGCCCGGAGCAACCCGGATCCGGGGCATCTACGGATACAGCGGCCCGCGATTTCTGGCGCCGGATGGGCAGGCTAAACTCGTAACGCGCAGGGAGGCAGCCGGATGAAGTTGCACACTCCGAAAGAAATGGCCGAAAAGGGCGGCTCCAAGTACCAGGGCTGCGTGATCGCGGCCAAGTACGCACGCAAGCTGCACAACCAGTACCGCGACTCCACCCAGTTCCTGGACAAGAAATTCACAACCGAGTCGCTGGACAAGCTGTCCGAGGGTAATCTGAATTACGAGATCGTCGACCGCAGGATGAGCAAGAAGAAAGCCAAGTCCATTTTCCCGGACAAGGCCTGAGTCCGACTCCCGAGAATGCAAACTGCAAAGCCCCCACCGGAATTTTTCCTGCGGGGGTTTTTTTCGCGCAGCTTAATCCTCGATAACTCAGGCCATGTAGGAAAACCGCTCCCTGTCGATCAACCCCCGTACCTCCCCGCCGCTGAAAAAAGCCTCCAGGTTGTCGAGCGCTTCCTCGATCATCCAGATCCGCTGGTCCGGGGTCGGTCCGGCGATATGGGGCGTGAGCAGCAGGTTGGGCATGTCGCGCAAGGGGCTGGCGGGGGCTGGCGGTTCGGGAAAGGTAACATCGACCGCCGCCTTGAACCGGCCGGTGCGCAGTTGTTCGATCAGCGCCTCCTCGTCGACCAGCATGCCCCGCGCGCTGTTGACCAGAACCGCCCCGGGCTTGATTCTGGAAAGCAGATCGCGGCCGATCATGCGACGGTTTCCGGGGGTGGCGGCCGCATTGATCGAGATCACGTCGCAGGTGGCGAAGATTTCCTCCACGGTCACCTGATGGAATCCCTGTGCGGCCGCCTCGTCATCGCTCAAGTACCCGCTGCTGATTACCAGCTCGACATCGAAAGGCTCGAGCAGCCTGACAAATTCCCGGGCGACCTGCCCCAGCCCGACGATCCCGACTTTCTTGCGCAGCAGGCTGACATTCCAGTCCGGCTGATATTCCCACCAGTTCCCATCCTGCTTGACCCACTCCCGGTACTCGAACAGGCTGCGCATCAGGGCCAAGGTGACACAGAGGATATACTCGGCCACCGGCTTTGACATCACCCGGGAAACGTTGCAGAGGACCAGGTCCGGTCTGATATCGAACAGTTCGGGGGATATGAAGGGCCGCACCTCGCCACCGCAATGGGAGATTATTTTGACCTCGGCGGCCGCCTCCAGCACCTCGCGGTCGATCAGCGGTGTGTTCCAGGTTGTCAGCACCGCGTCCTTGCCGCGGTAGAGGGCCGCATACTCCCGGCGGGACAATTCCCCGGGATCGACTGCCAGTTCGACCTCGCCCAGTCTCTCCAGGCGCTCCATGATATGTCCGGGCAGGAACCAGTCCCTGTAAATCGACTGCACCGGAACCAGAATTTTCGGCTCCATTACTTTTCCTTTCAGTCGGAATGAGAGCGGTCTCGCCAAAGCACGACTCTTCACGTAGCGCTTTACCGAAAAAGTTTGAATTAGAGAAATGTTAATATGTTAATCATTTACAAATTTTTTTCTTGCGGTTTTGAAAAACATGCAATAGTATAGTTTTTGCTCAATGCCACCGGAAGACCTCTCGCCGAGGAAACCGGAATACTCCGTAGAAAAAAAATCGTGTTGATAGAGTACCGTTCAATGAGTCCAGGAGGATTCTTTTCATGACCAAGGCAGATGTTGTCGAACTGATCGCCGAGAAAACCGGATTTACAGCCAAGGATGTCAAAGTCGTAGTCGAACAGTTTCTGGACGAAATAAAGGTATGTCTGCAGGACGACAAACATCTCGAAATCCGCGGTTTCGGCACGTTCAAGGTGAAAAACCACAAGGCCCGCAAGGCCCGCAATCCCAAGACCAACGAAGAGGTCTACGTGCCGTCCAAGAAAAAGGCTTTTTTCAAAGTCAGCCGGGAATTGAACAACCTGCTTAACTGAAGACTGCTGTCAGCCGGCTTCAGACAAAAGCCTTTCGCGCCGCCGCGGCACGGAAGGCTTTTTTGTTTCCAGCAACAGCGTCTGGAGCAATCCGGTATCAGCTGAATATCAGCCGGCCGAAACGCTGCGGAAGATGAAAATCAGCCGCGCCCGTGGGGCTGAACGCGCTCTCCTCCAGCGAGTCGCCGTCCTTGTCGATCCGGAACAGGTTGGCCCGCCACACATCGCCCGGACGGGGCGGCACCCTTCCGCCCAGGAACAGGTCGCTGAACGCAATCGCCATCTCGCATTCCCACCACTCGCACTCCCGGCCGCCTAGCTGTCCCTCCACGTGGACCGCGTGACTGAACCCCCGGGGGTCCCAATCGGTGAAACCCTGGAACCGCGGTCCGCGGCCCCCGGCGCCGGCTGGGACTGTATCGTTGATAATCAGGGCGTCGAACCCGGTGTTCAACGGGCTGACCTCGAGTTCGTAGTATGCTGTCAGCAGCCCGGTGGGATCGAGAAAAACTTCCACCACTTCCTCGTCGTAAATCGGCTCGTCGTGGCCGGTCATCGTGCCCCAGATATAGTTGTCCACCGCGTGGAAGCCGATATAGAGGCGTTCGTCATCGTAGAGCATGCGGGCGGTGGTGGGCTGGGAGGGTTTCCTGCCCGTAACTGTCTCCAGCAGTTCGATCACCTCGGCCCCGGCCCACGCTTCGTCGTCGAGCCGCCCGTCGATCCGGATCGGCCCGCTGGACCTGCGGACATGATATTCAGCCAGTGCGGGTAAGCCGGTCACTCTCACTTCCCCCCTTTCCTCTTTTGTTTCAGCTTGCTGATGATCTCCCTGCCCCGGGGACAGACCGCGCAGTCGTCCTGATGGCAGAGGAACGCTTCGGGGTCGGCTCTCATCATCCCGACCCCCACGTCAAGCATCTCCCGCGCGCTGGCGATCACCGAGTCGGCCCGGCCAACCTTGCCCCGTTCGAGCATCCCCCGGCGCTCCATTTCCCTGCGGACCAGCACGAACTCGGCGCTGTCGCCGGGCACCTCGCGGGGGATGTCGCTGATCACCGAACCGTCGGTGTGGCGCGCCACCACCCCAGTCTCCCAGCCCGGATAGGCCACGTCGAGAAACGGCACCTCGGCCAGCACCTCGGCCAGGTGCAGGATACTGCTGGTGCTCCAGTCGCAGCCGATATGCAGCACATACCCGTCCAGGTGAGCCAGGTGGTCCCAGGGGCTGCCGCGGCCGATATAGGAGGCGTGACGGTGCTCCTCGGCCATCTCCAGCGCTCCCGGCCCCAGGATACCGACAGAGTGGGTGGGATGGGCCGAGCGGATCACCCCCGGGTAATTGCGGAACGTCTCGGGCAGCAGACCAAGATAGGACTGGGTGACCGACAGATCGATAAGCTGGCCGCGCGGGCGAATGAACAGGGGCAGCATGATCCCGCCCCCGTCGCCCACTACCTCGCGCAGCGCCTCGATCACGCTCACCGGTCCGCCCTCGACCCAGCCGATCGCCTTGAGCGAGCTGTGTACCGCCACCCAGTGGCCACTGCCGAGCCCGAGGGCACGGAAATCGGCGACCAGCCCGGCCTTGTTAATTTTTTTATCCGGCGACATAAGCTTACCCGCAAAAAACCTGGCAATCCGTGGATTGCATTCACCCTTAGCGCAAAAGGTCAAAATACGCAAAAGGCGGTTGCAGGGCAAGTGGGTGCAGGGATATAAAAAAACCGCCGCGGCAATTTTTCATTGCCGCGGCGGCTCGTGTTTCAGCTACAGCATAAAGACGAATCGGCGGTTTAGTACATCCCGCCCATGCCGCCACCCGGAGGCATGGCCGGAGCCTTCTCATCCTCGGGCTTGTCGGTCACCATCGCCTCGGTGGTCAGCATCAGCCCGGCGATCGAGGCGGCGTTCTCGAGCGCGATGCGCACGACCTTGGTCGGGTCGATCACGCCGGCGGCGACCAGGTCCTCGATCTTGTTGGTGGCGGCGTTGTAGCCGACCGCCTTGGTCTCGTTCTTGATTTTCTCGACGATCACCGCGCCCTCGACACCGGCGTTGTTGGTGATCTGGCGCAGGGGCTCCTCGAGGGCGCGCTTGACGATATCCACGCCCACCTGCTCGTCCCCGTCACCGGCCTTGAACTTGTCCAGGACCTTGATGCAGCGCAGCAGGGCCACGCCGCCGCCGGCCACGATACCTTCCTCGACCGCGGCCTTGGTGGCGTGCAGGGCGTCCTCCACGCGGGCCTTCTTCTCCTTCATCGCCACCTCGGTGACGGCGCCCACGTTGATCACGGCCACGCCGCCGGCCAGCTTGGCCAGGCGTTCCTGGAGCTTCTCGCGGTCATAGTCGCTGGTGGTGTCATCGATCTGCTGGCGGATCTGGGCGATCCGGCCGGAGATATCGCTTTTCTTCCCGCCACCCTCGACGATGGTGGTGTTGTCCTTGTCGATGGTGATGCGCTTGGCCTTGCCCAGGTCACCGAGCACTATGTTCTCGAGTTTCAGGCCGACATCCTCGCTGATCACGCGGCCGCCGGTGAGGGTCGCGACGTCTTCGAGCATGGCCTTGCGGCGGTCACCGAAGCCGGGGGCCTTGACAGAGGCGACTTTCAGGGTGCCGCGGATCTTGTTGACCACCAGGGTGGCCAGGGCCTCGCCCTCGATGTCCTCGGCGATAATCAGCATCGGCTTGCCCTGCTGGGCCACTTTCTCCAGCACCGGCAGCAGGTCCTTCATCGTACTGATCTTCTTGTCGAAAATCAGGATGTAGGTGTCCTCGAGCAGGACTTCCATCTTGTCGCTGTCGGTGACGAAATAGGGGCTGAGATAGCCGCGGTCGAACTGCATCCCGTCGACAGTCTCCAGGAAAGTCTCGGCGGACTTGGCCTCCTCGACCGTGATCACGCCGTCCTTGCCCACCTTCTCCATCGCAGCGGCGATCAGATCGCCGATTTCCTGGTCGGTGTTGGCGCTGATCGTGCCGATCTGGCTGATCTCGAGCTTGTCCTTGCAGGGGGTGGAGAGCTTGCACAGCTCCTCGACCACCTTCTCGACCGCCTTGTCGATACCGCGCTTGATGCTCATCGCGTTGACGCCGCTGGTGACACCCTTGAGGCCGGCCTTGTAGATGACCTGGGCCAGTATGGTGGCGGTAGTGGTGCCGTCACCGGCCACGTCACTGGTCTTGGAAGCCACTTCCTTGACCATCTGGGCGCCCATGTTCTCGAACGGGTCTTCCAGTTCGATCTCCTTGGCCACGGTGACGCCGTCCTTGGTGACCGTGGGAGCGCCGAACTTTTTGTCGAGCACTACGTTGCGGCCCTTGGGGCCGAGTGTGACCTTGACCGCGTCGGTCAGTTGGTCCACACCGCGCAGCAGGCTGTTGCGGGCATCGGTGCTGAATTCAATAATTTTGGCCATAACGAAAGTCCTCCTGAACATTTCAGCGGCAGGACAGTGATCACGTCCCGGCCGCAAGCTTTGCGGTTAACTTGCTTAAGATAATCGGATTCACGAAAGAATCACCCGGCACCGGCTTCAGATGATAGCCAGTACGTCGCTCTCGCGCAGGATCAGATATTCCTTGCCGTCGATAGTGACCTCGGTGCCGGAGTATTTGCCGTAGAGCACCTTGTCGCCCTTCTTGACTTCCAAGGCGATCCGCTTGCCTTCCTCGCTCATCTTGCCCGGACCGACGGCGAAGATTTTGCCCTGCTGGGGCTTCTCCTTGGCAGTATCGGGGATAATAATGCTGCCCTTCTTCTGCTCGGTCTCTTCCAGGGGCCGAACGACCACGCGGTCAGCCAGGGGTTTGATCTTAGTAGCCATAGTGCGTACTCCGTTTCGGTTAGAGTTGAACCAGATGCAACTGCTTAACGATAACAGGGTTAAATGAAAATGTTAGCACTCGTCCCGGGTGGGTGCCAACACAGGGGATAAAAAAATTTCAACTGTCGCTGGCGGCCGACGGACATCGGCCGGAATCGGCGCAGGCGGGAGCTTGCTCCTTGGCCTTGCCCTTTCCTTTGTTTTTATAATCGGTGGCGTAGAAACCGCTGCCCTTAAACACGAACGCGACGGGACTCAGTATGCGCTGGATATCGGTGCCGTCGCACTTGTCGCAACTCAGCTCGGGAGTTTCGTTGATCCCCTGCAGGACCTCGAAACGCTTTCCGCAGCTTTTGCACTGGTATTCATAGATCGGCATCTGTGAACCTCTCGCTTAGGTTGTCGCTCACTGCATTTTCTTCCCCGATGTGAAAATGCAAGAGTCGTACCACACCGGCCGGTTATTACGGCAACCGCCGACAGACTAAAGAAAATAAAACACTTAGCGAAATTCCGCAAGGTTCCTGCCAGTACTTGATAAAAAATATACTGCCTGATTGGCAGTATATGCATGCCAATTGAGCGGCCATTGATTTTCATCGATGCCGTCTAATCGACGGCGGCAGCGGATTCACTCCCGGTTTCAGTCAGCTCGAAGCTTACGCTGTCCCCGCTTTGATTGCAGGATGCCGAGATCACCGCGCCGCGCCGCGGTTCGCCCTCGAGGATAAAGCGGGCCAGCGGACTCTGGATCTTGCGGTTGATCAGCCGCTTGAGCGGGCGGAGCGCCGATCAGGCGGGCTGATAATAACCGGGAAGCATTACGGGATTGCCGGCGAAGAAACACTCAGGCCAGATCGTTCTGCTCGCGGTAGCGCTCGGCAAGCACGATCGCCACGCAGACCAGCAGCAAGGCGGCAGCGGAGGCGATAGCGGTGTTCAGCAGGCGCCTGGGACGGTACTTGTACTCAGGCACCACCGGCTCGTCGAGCAGCACGGCGCTCGGGGTGTCGTCGGCCTCGTTGATCCTGGTTTCCTCGTACTGGGCGGTAAGCAGGAGCAGCAGCTCTTCCTGGACTTTCAGGTCCCGGAAAATCCGTGCGAAATCGAGCGAAATCTGCGGCATCTGGCTTTCAATCTTGGCGATAGTCCGGTCCAGCTCGTTGATCTCCTTCTTGAGCATCGCAATGTCCGGGTGGCGCGAGCGGTAGTACGACTGCATGACTCTCAGCTCAACCGACATGACCTCGCGCTTGGCCTCGATCAGCGCCAGCATCTCCAGGTTGCCCCGGACCGGCAGGAGGAGCAGCTCGCCCACGCCGCCCGGCTCCTCGGCAGGGACCACCAGGTTGCGGTCCTCCTGAAAACTGCGCAGGCTGTCTTCGAAAATGGTCAGCTGCGCCCTGGTCTCCTCGATTCTTTCTTCCAGGAATTGCCTTTTCGTACCGGCGGTATGGATACCCCTGTCGGTGAGAATGTTGTTGAGCTGGACGAAATATTCCGCGGCCATATCCCGCGCAAGCTGTGGGTCTTCTTTCGCCTCGACCGTAATCACCACCTGTCCCTCGGGCGGGAAATCGATCCAGGTGTGCCCCTGCAGTTCCTCGCGGGCCAGGAAGCGGTACTCGGAATCGTAGACTGTCTGGAGATCGAACTTATCGATCAGCGAGTCGGCGACCGTGCGGCTGTTGAGAATCACGACGAACAGGTACTGCGACTGGCTCATCGCCCCGATCCCGCTGGCGATCCGGCTGATCCCGCCGGGCAGGTCGGGAATCCGCGACAGGAGCATCCCCAGCCCGCTGAACGAGGAATTGTCCTGGGGCGGCATGATCACCGCCGTGGAACGGTACCAGTGGGGCAGGAAAAAGAAGTTGACCACGGCGGTCCCGGCTCCGGTCAGCAGGCAGACCATGAAGATGAGCCTCCAGCGCCTGAGCAGCAGGGCCACGGTCCGCATGGGATGCAGGTCTCTTTCCGCCATCGGTTTACTCCGTAAATTTATCTGAACAGGACGATAATCAGCGTGCCCAGCACGCCCGCTCCGATCGTGATATACCGATCCGGGCGGAACTTCTCCGGCACGTAGATCATATCTCCCGGATAGACCGGGTCGGTGAGGGCGGCGTCGTACTCTCCGCCGGTGGAGCGCCGCAGGACTATTTTATCCGAGCTTCCCAGCCAGTTCGGGGCGCCGGCATGGCCAAGATAGTCCTGGACCGTCCAGCCCGGCCGGTACTGGTATTCACCGGCGAAATTAGTGCTGCCGGTAACGTAAACCCAGTTTTTCCTCATCGGGAACTCGTAGTACTGTCCCTTCTCCAGCGGTGCGGTCAGCATATCGCGTGTTAAGGCCTCCACTTCCTCACTGCTGGGCACCCCCCTGCTGACCATCACGTTGCCCACCAGGCTGGTGTCGTCCATCTGGGGCACGCCGGTCAGTTCCAGGAGGTCGAGCAGGGTTTCACCGGGGAAAAACTCAACCGCATACTGGGTTTCCGCATCCTTTATGTTGTTGTTGATCCGCACCGAATCCGTGCCGTAGATATACGGGAAGCGGCCGCTTAAAATAACGTAATCCTCTACGGCGGGGACTTCCACAATCGCCCCGTCGGAGAGCTGCGGGTTGTCGGCAAGCTTGCCGCTCGATTTGTAGCGCAGCATGTCCACTTCTTTCAGCAGCTTGCGGTCGTTGTCGTAGAGTCTGATCCTGCGCATGCTGCCCCCCGGCTGGATACCGCCGGCGACCCGGATCAGGTCGTTGACCCGGTCCAGGGCCGTGGCCTTGAACGCGCCGGGGGTCCGGACAGCCCCGGTGATATAGGCTCTGAACGTGCGCGGATTGACCAGGGTCAGCGAAATCGTGATATCCCGGGTGAAATATTTGTGCAGCTTCTCCGCCACGTGCCTTTCCGCCTCGGCCAGCGACAAGCCGGCCACGTCCACCACCCCCTCGGGCGGGACCAGCAGCCTGCCCTCGGCGCTGACATACATGCTTTTGCTCACGGCCGGTTCCACGCCCCAGACGGAAAACATGATCAGTCTCCCGGACCCAGCAAATATTTTTCCCGGTCAATCGCGCCCTCGAGCGGGATCAGCTCGATATCCCGCATATCGAGCGTGGGCTTGCGCTCATCGTCTAGAATTTCGTCCTCGAACACGCCGGGCAGCGACTTCCGCGTCCTGTCCAACTGGCCCACCGCCGGCAAAGCCGGGATCACGGCCAGCAGGACCATCAGCAGGCAAACCCTGTCAAGCGCTCGTATCATCATCAATTCCGGTTGAGAATAATTCCCGGTTAACCCCGGGCGCTGGTCAACAGCCTTAACAACCCGGCGGAACAGGCCATAAATTAAATACTATGCCGATTTAAAACAACCGTTAAATTAGAACGTTACGGACACGGCCACACCGGACCGTGCGGATTTTACCCGGCTGTCAGCGGCAATCAGGGAGGGGGGCCAGTGGATTTTGCAATTTATCGCGACCAGAGATGATTGTACTTGCAATCCGCCGCCTTGTCCAGTAAAAAGCTCGTTTCAGTGTTTACAGCCCTCTGGCCGGCTAGTATGTTGAGATGGGCGTAGTGAAGAGGATTGTATCTGCCTGAACTGAACCCGGATAGGGAATGAAAGCGGGAAAATTTATTATCTCCGTACTGGCCGGCGGCTCGCTGGCCCTGGGCGGCCGTCTGGCACTGCGGGCACGCAAAAAGCGCCTGGCCGAGGCCCGCAGGGTACGCAACCTGCTGGTGCGGATAGTCAATCTGGCGCTGCGCACTCTCTCCGAGATGCGCGGCGGAGGTAAGGTAAGCGCCTCGGAAGCATATTATTTCACCTGGATTACCGAGCGGGCAGCCGCCAGACACCATATCGAGATGCCAAGCTTCAAGTTCGGCGTGCGCGACGGGGCGCTGGCCAGCAGCAGGCTGACCCTGATCCTGCGCAGGATGTTGCGCGACGGAGTATTAAAGATCGAAGACAGCTACCTGGAACCGGTCTGGGACGCGGAGTTGCCCGAACTGGACGACAAACAGCAGACGGTACTCGAAAAATGCGGCATGATTATCGACGAGGTGGCAGCGCAGTGGGACGACGAGGCGCCCGAGGACCGGCTTGTGCGGTTCGGCAAACTGTTCAAGTAAACTTGACAGCAGCCGGCTAAGAGTGGATAATCGGAACAGGTTGTAAAATTTAACGAATCACCGCCGCGGGACAGACAATGACCAGGCCACTGGACCACATTACAGTCCTCCAGCAGATCAATTTCGCCGAGCGGGTGCACCAGGACCAGCAGACTCACCCCGAGCTGACCATGCTGAAAGCCCAGACCGCCGGGCGGCGGATGAAGGCCGAGGAAAGACAGCGTCCGAACCCGACCACTTCCACCAGACGCACCGGTGTCAGGCTCCACGGTGAAAACTACCGGGCAGTCCGTCACAGCAGCGGCGCCAGGGTGGACCTCAAGGCCTGAGCTCCAGCTCATCGGCGGTTCCGGCCGGCCTTTTCGACTCCACAATCTCCACGCAGATATCCCGCAGAATCCGTCGCGCCCGGCCGTTGGGCATCAGCCAGTTATTGCCCATGATCGAGAATGCCACTTTCTCGCCATCGCCGGTCCAGGTGTACCCCGAGAGCGCGATCACCGATGCGATAAAGCCGGTCTTGGCGAACAGCCGGCCGGCGGCCCGGGTATTGCGCAACTGGCGCAGACCGTTGTCGCGCCCCCCGACCGGCAGGCTGGCCACGAATTCCTCGTTGTGCACATGGCGGTCCATCCAGGCCAGCAGCCGGATAAACATGTCGGTGGTAACCAGATTCAAGCGCGACAGCCCCGAACCGTCCTCCAGGCGCAACTGCCCGATATCCACTCCCAGTGAGCTCAGCACCCGCTTCTCCACGTCGATACCACCGGCGAAACTGCCCTCGCCGCCGGCTGCCGCTCCCAGGGTAAACAACAGCTGCTCGGCGTAAAAATTATGGCTGCGCTTGTTGATCACTTTAACGATTTCCGTCAGCGGCGGGCTGGTTATCTGGCCGACCAGCGACGGGGCGCGGTCGAGATAGTCCGGCTCCTCGCTCCCGCCGACCAGTACCTCCACCGGCCCATCGATCCTGATCCCCCGTCGCGCCAGGGCGTCGGCGAACGCCTCGGCGGCGAAACGGCCGGGGTCCTCCACCGCCACATGCTCCAGGTATCCCAGGCTGCCGCGGTAAATTCCGCCGCCGAGTGAAATCTCTCCTCCCGGAGTGTCGCGGGCGATAATCAGCCTGCTGTCGATCCGGCGGGCCACAGTCCGGGCGCGGTTGGCGATCGAGAACGGCGAGTTTTCGGGCTTGATTTCCAGCCGGGGGCGTTCCCCCGCCCGGCGGGCGGGCCACACCTGCACATCGATTGTGTTGTCGTTATAGCTCAACGCGCTGGCCGGTGCCGCGTACCACCAGGCCAGGTCCTCCCAGCCCCAGCCGCTGGCCAGGTACGGAGGTTTGAACAGCGAGTTATCGGCCAGCAGTCTCCCGCGGACCCGCGTGATCCCGGCCGATTCCACCTGCGCGGCCAGGCTGTCCCATGCCGAATGGACCTCCGGCCAGAACCGGTTGGAGATTGTCGGGTCGCCGCTGCCACGCAGCACCAGATCGCCGGCCAGCACTCCGCTGCTGTCGATTCTCCCATCGGCCATGACTGTCGTGCGCCAGCGGTAACCGGCGCCCAGCCTGTCGAGTGCAATCGCGGTCACCAGCAGCTTGAGGTTGCTGGCCGGCAGATAGCGCCTGCGGGGATTGAGATGCACGAGGTCATCGCCGCGCTCCAGCGATCTGATCTGCACTCCCCAGTCGGCGGGGTCTTGGCGGTAGCGGCCCAGCACCTCCATCACGGCTTCCTCCAGCTGCTGGTTGGCCGCCTGTGCGGCAGGCAGCGGGCCGGTCTCCACGACAACGGCGGACATCATCAGGAAGATGACAGCTTGAACGTAACGCATCATTTTTTTACCATCGATGGTTTTTTGTCGGCGACGAGTTGCTCGTGAGAATGTTATTCGGAGACGGACAGATTGTCAAGACAGGAGCACAACCGCGCGGCCGCCGCTCTGTTGGTTTTGCGGTAGATTTAACGATGATGCGGCTTTGAGCGGGATATCCATAATCTGGAATCCTGTTTTCCTTGACACGCCTTTTTTAAAGACTATCCTTCAAGTACAGCTTCGGTTTAGTTGACTCGGTTTGCGCCCTCCTATCCGGATGCAGCGCGGTTTCAGACTTCCCAGTTTTTGAAGCTGTCGGGAACACCCGCGGGTGTATTGTCTGCGACAGCCAGACGACAGGGTCTCCGGATCAGGGCCGTATTAGCTGTGCTTTTCGCTCAATAATATTTCATGGATGAGACAGCAGTTCGGGGGGTGGAAGGTGAATCTGCATTTTCAGGCACCGGGCTTCGGGCCGGCAGAGGATGGATTGTCTCCGCTGGTTTTCCCGCCCGGCAAAACGAAGCTTCCGGCCGGCCACAGGCCATCGCGGCTCTCACTGGATGGGTTGCTGCGGATGGACAAGCTCGAACTGATCGAGCTGCTGTGGGAGGTCGATCCCAAGATGCACCGTATCCTGGCCGAAAGCGAAACTATCCAGCAGGCCCGCAATAATCTGTTCAACTACCTCAACGACCTCGAACGCACCTATTTTAACATCTACGCCGACAGCCGCCTGAGCGAACTTCACGACGTCGAAAAGAAACACGCGAAATGGTGCGTCCGGGTGTTCAAGAACCTTATCCGCAGCGAAAACGAGCAGTTGGCTCATGGCAGTTCATTGAGCTTGCTGTGGAAAATCGCCCATCACCGGCCCAGGGCGATCTCCGGTGTGGGCGAGGGATTTTTGTGCGAGATGGTTTTCCTCTCGCTGGGAATCGACGGCAAGTTCGCTTTCTACCGCCAGCACGCCAGTCTCGAAGCCGAGCCGGAAGCGGAGGAGACTCCGGGAGTGCTGCGCTCCCGGCTCCTGGACCGCTACGCCGACCATATCCGGGATTACATCAGCCGCTACCGCAGCGGGCTGGATGGAGACATCGTGCGGATGCACGGCAGGCAGCGGCGGAAGATGATGAAGCATTTCGGCGTAAGTGAGGCCGAGTGGAACGACTACCGTTGGCAGCTGAAACACATTATCACCAGAAAAGAAGAGATCGAAAAGTTTATCGAGTTAACCGGCACGGAACGCGAGGGCCTGGACCTTGCCCGCCGGCACAATGTTCCGGTGCAGATAACGCCCTACTATCTGAGCCTGTTCAACCCGGAGGCGGGTACAAGTATCGACCGGGCCGTGAGGGCGCAGGTGCTGCCCAGCCCGCAATACGTAATGAGTGTCGCGGAGGCGCTGGCCAGCGGCAAGACACTGGATTTCATGGGCGAGGCCTCCACCAGCCCGATTCATGGAATTACCCGCCGCTACGTGCAGATTCTGATCCTGAAGCCGTTCGGCAGCTGCCCGCAGATCTGCGTTTACTGCCAGCGCAACTGGGAGCTTAAGGAGCTTGACAACTACCGGATTAACCGGGCCGAACTCCAAAAGGCGATCGAGTGGATCAGGGACAACAGCAGCATCGAGGAGGTGCTGATAACCGGCGGCGACCCGTTGACCCTGCCCGATGACACGCTGCGCTGGGTGCTCGATTCAGTGGCCGGGATCCAGCACGTCCAGCGGATCAGAATCGGCACGCGCACCCCGATCACCATGCCCGGCCGGATCACCGGCGAGCTGGTGGCGATGCTCAAGAGTTACCAGGAACTGGGACGGCGGGAGGTGTGCGTTATCACTCATTTCGAAACCGGCCTGGAGATGACGCCCGAAACCCTGGAAGCGGTCCGTAAACTCCGCAGGGCGGGAATCAGCGTTTACAACCAATTGGTATTTACCTATTACAACAGCCGCAAATTCGAGACGTTTCATCTGCGGAAACTGCTCAAGCGCTGCGGCGTGGACCCTTACTACACGTTCAATACCAAGGGTAAGGAGGAGACTCGCGACTACCGGGTCCCAATTGCACGCCTGCTCCAGGAGTGGACCGAGGAAGCCCGTCTGGCCCCCGGCCTGACGCGCACCGACACGCCGGTGTTCAACGTGCCCACCCTGGGCAAAAGCTACCTGCAATGCTGGCAGGACCACGAAATAGTGCAGATCCTGCCCGACGGCAGCCGGGTCTACCGGTTCTACCCGTGGGAGTCGATGCTCAAGCTGGCCTCGCCCTACCTGTTCACCGATACCCCGATCTATGAGTACCTCAAGCGGCTGCAGGACGACGGCGATGACGTGAACGACTACTACACGATCTGGTATTATTTTTAAAAAGGAAAGAAAGCTTGAGTTGAAAAGGCCCCGGAGCGTTTTGCGCTCCGGGGCCTTTTATCTGCTGTTGATTCAGGTTTCAATCCCCGCAGTTGGGACAGTTTTTTACCCAGCCGAAATAGCGGTGCCCGCAGTTGGGGCAGCGGCGCAGAAACGTGCCGCCGAACATGCTTTTCAACTCCCACAATGCGGATGGCCCGCGGGCCGCCACGACAACCACAACCGAGGCCAGCACCAGCAGGAGCGCCAGGATCAGCAGCGAGGAAAACCTGATCGTTCCCTCGCTCAGGAAAAAGAACACCGCCAGGACAGCCAGCGCTATCCAGGCCAGCTGCTTCCTCAGCCTCCAGGGCAGCACGCCCCAGGTCTTTCCCAGCGGACGCAATATCCCGCCCAACAGGCTCATGATCCCGCCCACCGCCCACAACAGGAACAGCGGCAGTGTTGAGGAGAAAAACGCGCTCAGTTTCTGCCAGATCGCCGAGAGCACCATCCGCCGACGGTCGATGCCGAGTTGCTGGCCGCACCGTCCGCAGCGGATCCGAACCTTGCGGCCCGCTGTCAGGCGCACCCTGTTTTTTGCCCCGCAGGCAGAGCAGCCGGCGATAAAATTGAACTCTTGCATTAATGGGATCCAATGGTTCAGCAGGTCTGGCCGCCGGGGAGCCCGCCTGCTCCATCGGTATCAACAGCGGTCAATCCATCGTGAACAGCTTGGCTACCGCATAGATAAAAAATATCAGCGTGCACACCGAATAGACTATAAACGGTGTAGTGTCTGCCAATGTGCCGCTGAAATCGGTGTGCTGCTGGACCACGTAGAAGCCCTTGCCCAGCACGATGCCCAGTATGAGCAGCGAGAGGACGTTGAATTTCCTGATCAGGGCGAATACCACCAGCAGCACCTCGAAGACCGATACCTGATAGCCCGTCCAATCGATCTGCCGGACGAACCCAAGGATGTCCTCGAACATGGCGCCGTCTCCTCTGGAAAGAGGCGGGGATAGATGCTGTTTGAATATAGACCGTCGGCAGCCCGCAATCAAGATAAACGTTGCATCATCATGATTGCGAAACCGTTGTCAACGGTTGTACGCGGAGGTTGCTCCTGCGGCCCTGAATCGTTAATATGCAATTCAGCAGGCACTTCCCGTTTGTATCGGGGACGCCTTTCGACGCTGGATTGCCAACCGGAGGGAGGGTGAGGTTATGGACAGCGACAATTTGGCCGCCAGGAAATGCAGACCCTGCAAGGGCGGAGTCAAACCATTGAGCGCGGGTCAGGCCGGGGATTTGCTTGCCGGAGTACCGGGCTGGGAGCTCGAGGGGAACTCGAAAATCAGCCGCAAATTCAACTTCGATGACTTCCGGCAGGCGCAGAGCTGGCTCAACAGTGTGGCGGATATCGCCGAGCGCGAGGACCACCACCCGGATATCTACTGGAGCTACCGCAAGGTGACAATCGAGCTGACAACCCACGCTATCGGCGGGCTCAGCGAAAACGATTTCATCCTGGCCGCCAAGATCGACGAACTGGGCTGATCGGTCGCTTTGCGGTAAAAAAAACGCCGGAACGCTTAATCATCTCGCTCCGGCGTTCCTTAATCCCGGTAATCTAATCCTCAGTTCTCCGCCAAATCCTCAATCGAATCCGGGATTTCAGCCAGAATACCGGCGTCCACCGCGAACGTGCGCCCGTCGCCGAGCGTGCGCAGGGCCACCAGTGCGGAGGCCTCGCCAGCCAGGCTGTCACCGAGAGCCACCCGGGCAACCAGGCTGTCGCCTTGCCAGATACTGACTGCCGCCACGGGGCTGTCGAACCCGAACGCCGAGCTGTCGGAAGCGCTTTCACCGAGCACGCGCTCGAACTCGATGTCGATCAGGTCCCAGAAGAGGTTCTGCACTTTCCAGCCCGCAGCGTCCTGCTCCCGCGGAGTTGTCACTTCCCACTCGCCCCCCTCGCCTGCCAGCTCGATCGCGGGCTGCCCGGAGCGTTCGATTCTTACCCGGTCGGCCCCGGAGGTCTCGAAATCGACCACCTTGCGGTCCTGCATCGAGTGGAGACTTTGATTCAGTTTGGCCGCAGCTGAGCTATCCACCAACGCCACGCCGGGAAACGCATTGGAAGATGCGCAGTACAGGGTATCTCCCTCCGCGGGCGCGAACGAAACCCTGCCCGTGTCCCCGTTAGCGCTAAAACTGACAGTGAATGCCGGGGAGTCCAGAGCACGCTGGACAGCGGCCGGGGGACGGGCGATAAACGCCCTGGCCCGCAGGTCACGGAGGTCCCAGAGGAAATTGTCCAGTCCGGCTTTATCGAGACGCACCCCGGACGGTTCGGCGAAACTCCAGTCCCCGGCGCTGTCGCGTTCAGCGGTCCAGCTCCCGCTATCGCCGCTGTAGCTCACGGAGGTGACACTGTCCCGGTCGACACCCACCAGGGCCATGTCGCGCAGACGCGCGGGATCGCCGGCGAGCAGGTCGAAAAGGTCGGCGCCGGCCAGGAATATTTTATCCTCGGCTCCCAGCCTGGCGGCGTAGTAGCTCCCGTCGACATCCCGGGAGCCGAAGACGAGTCCGTAAAGTGCGCCGCCGCCGCCGCGTATTTCGACTGACATCACCGGCTGATCGAGACCATAGACCGCCGCTCCCTCCTCCGGCAGGGTATCCACGAATCCCTCTGCCTCGGCCCCGGCGAGCTTCTCGATGATCGCATCCACGCTGTCGAGCTCGGCGATCATCGCCTCCGGCGACTCCATCCGCCAGCGCCCGCCGCCGCGGACAAGCTCCAGGTTTTCAGCACCCGGACGACGTACAACCAGCCGGTCGACTTCGTCCTTGTCAAACTCCAGCAGGCTCTTGTCGCGCAACTGGAAAACAGTGCGGTCCAGGTCGCCCAGCAACCAGCTGTTGAGCAGCACCACCCGCTGAGGCTGCTCCGGGTTGAGCGCATAAATATACGTGTCGCCGGGGTTCTTGCTGCCGAGATGGAGAGCCTGCTCGCCGCCATCGGCCGTCGTTACCGCGAAAGATAGCTGGGGACTGTCCAGTCCGAAAATCGAGAGATCGGCCGCCGAGTCTACCACCACCCGGTTGCGGGAGGCGCCGGCGGCGCTGCGCAGCAGGCGGGCCACCGCCTCGCTGTCGGCCTCGGCCTGGATCGGCCGGGCCAGCAGCCAGCCGTCCGCTCCGCGCTCCAGCCGGAGAGTGTCCGGTTTCTGACCGGCCGAATCGGTCCGGCTGATGATCCTGAACGCGGCGGCGCTGTCCGGGCTGAACTGCAGCGCTTTCTTTTGCTGCTCCTCGCGCTCGCTGCGCTCGATCCCGCCCTTGTGCTCGTAGAAGTAGTAACCCAGGGCCAGGGCGGCGAAAATACCCAGATAGATCAGTGGTCTGCGGTCACTCATCGCTTCGATCTCCTGCGCACCCAGACGAAGATGCCGATAAAAATCACCGCGGCGGGCAGCGCCACCACGCTGACCAGCCCGATCAGCATCATCTGCCCCCTCTCCAGCGACAACGGTGTATTCTCGGACACCTTGGGGGCGATCGTGATCTCATCGGCCTGGCCGCCCAGCCAGCGCATTGTGTTGAGCAGCAGATCGCGGTTGCCGAGCTGGCCCAGGTAGCCGTCGACAAACAGGTGGCGGTCGCCGAAGACCACCAGCCGGGATTTTTTACCGTCTGCACCTTGACCGGCAATAGTCGAGTCGGCGGGAAAGCCCGATTCACCAGGAAGCGTTACCGCTACGGCCAGCGGTGCGGCCTGGCCCTCGTCCAGGGCCTGGTCCACCACGGCGTTGAAATCGCCTTGCAGGGCCGAATCGGTTACCGCCGCGCTTTTATCGCTGCTGCGCGCCAGCACGGTCACCTCTGCTCCGGCGGGCGGGGTCTCGGCCCTGTCGACCGTGCGGGCCATGTCGAACACGATACCGACCTCGAAAAAGCGGGTGATATCGTGGGACGGGTAGTCATCGGCCAGAAACGCGAACGGAGTGCCGGGCGCGCCCTTGAGCATGTCGATCACGACATTGTCTCCCACAGCCACCCCGTACTGAGCCAGGAACGAGACCAGCGTATCGGCCATGAACGGCTCGACCATGAACAGCACGCTCCCGCCGCCGGCGAGATAGCTTTCGATCGCGGACAGCTCGGCGGGCAGAAGGTTGGTCTGCGGTCCGGCGACAATCAGTACATCGCAGGAGTCGGGCACGCTCCGTCCGCCGGCCAGCACCAGCTCGCTTACGGGTCCGATCTGGTCCTCGATCGCTCCCACCGCCTCGCTCATGCTGTAGCCTTCATTCTCCAGGCCCAGCGACGGTTCGCCGTGGCCGGTGAGGTAGAATATCGTCCCGGCCTTGCCGGGAGTGCCGGAATCGAGCAGGTTGGCTATCGCCTGGGTGATCTTGGCTTCCTGCTCGCTGTAGATTTTCTCCTGCCGCTCGCCGTAGGTCAGGATCATCGCGCTGGTGCTGGTGATCCCGAGCTGCATGGCCAGCAGCGGGTTGCGGTCGATATCGACCATCTCGTATTTCAGCCTGTCGCTGTAGTAGACGTAGGTGTCCAGCAGGTCGGCCAGACCCTGCTTGCCGCGCAGGCCTGTCTCGCCGCGGTAGAAGACGTAGAGCTGAAGGTTCAGCGTATCCTGCTCCAGTTTTTCGAGCTGCTGACGGCTTTGCAGGGCAATCGTGTGGGTCTTGCTCTTGGTCAGGTCCAGACGGTAATGGTGCTTCTCGCTGAACAGTCCGGCCATCACCAGGATCCCGATAAACCCGGCGGTCATCACCAGGCTCGCCGCGCCACGGCGCGCCCCGCGGCCGGTGAATATTGTTGCCAGATCAGCGCGGTTGGCCACTGCATACCACGCCAGCGACGCCGCGCCGGCGGCGTAGAGCGCCAACGGCCACAGGCCCAGTCCGGCCTGGACCACCTGGAGGATATAGCCGGCGATCAACAGCATCAAACCCAAAACGAACAAAATGAATTTACTGGCAGCCATTTATGCTATCCCCTCCACATTTTCGATTCCAGCACCCGCAGGGTCAGGAACATCCACAGGAGCGTGAAACTCAGGTAGTAGACTACGTCGCGCGTATCGATCAGGCCCTCGGCGAAGTTGTTGAAGTGCTCCAGCACCGATAGATGGCGCAGGATGGGGCTGGTGCCTGTCCACTGGATAATCCAGAAGATGAGCAGCATGCCGAAGGTGGCGATGGCGGCGATAATCTGGTTCTCGGTCAGCGAGGAAATAAACAGCCCCAGCGCGATAAACGACATGCTCATCAGCGTCAGGCCGAGATAACCGCTGATCAAGGTCCCGGCCTCCGGTTCGGAATAGATTTCGATAAACAGCGGATAGACCAGCGTGGCCGCCAGCATGGCCGCGAACAGGCTGAACGCCGCCAGGAACTTGCCCAGCAGCAGGTCCAGATCGCTGAGGGGATAAGTGAACAGCAGTTCGGCCGTGCCCGATTTGCGCTCCTCGGCGAACGGCTTCATCGTGATCAGCGGCATGACGAACAGCATGATGACGCACATGTTGCCCAGCAGGGGACGGACCACGCTGCGGGTGACATTCAGGTTGCGCGGGCCGTACTGGCCCGGGTTCATCGAAGCCATGTTGAAATCGCCGATAAAGACCATGAAGAAGATGCCGGTCAGCAGCAGGAAGAACAGCATCACCACGTAGGCCACGGGCGAAGTGAAATAGCTTCGCAGTTCCCTGACGTATACAGGTAGAAAGTTCATCTCGGCTCGGCTCCTCTATGTATTCCTGGTGGTTATCTGGATGAATATCTCTTCCAGGCTCAACGAAACCGGCCGCAGCTCCAGCAACCCGCAGCCCTCGCCCACCACGCTTTCGGCCACCGCGCGGCGGATATCAGCTCCGGCCTCGGCGCTCACCATCAGTTCCACATCTCCGGCCTCGGACCTCTCGTCCGTTTCGCGCACACCGGTCACGCCGTCGAGCCGCTGAAGCCTGCCCTTGAGCGCATCGATATCCCCCTGGACCCGGACCAGCACGTTGCCGCCCGCGGCGGCCGAGCCGGTGAGGTTTTCCAGCGAGTCCTCGGCCACCAGCCGGCCTTCGTTGATGATAATCACCCGCTCGCAGATGGCGCTGACTTCCTGGAGAATATGCGTGCTGAGGATAATCGTGTGCTCGCCGCCGAACGATTTGATCAGCTCCCGGATTTCGATTATCTGGGCCGGGTCGAGACCGGTGGTGGGTTCGTCCATGATCAGCACCTCCGGCTCGTTGACAATCGCCTGGGCCAGGCCCACGCGCTGGCGGTAGCCCTTGCTGAGGCTGCCGATCAGGCGGTTGAGCACCTTGCTGAGCCCGCACTGGCCGGCCACCCGGTCGATCTTGGCGCGGACCTCCGGGCGCGGCACGCGCTTGGCCCGGGCCACGAACCGCAGGTACTCATCGACCGTCATGTCGTTGTAGAGCGACACGCTTTCCGGCAGGTAGCCGATCCGCCGCTTGAGTTCCAGCGGGTTTTTGTCCGCCTGGTAACCGGCCACCTCGGTGGTGCCGCTGCTGGCGGGCATGAAGCCGTTGAGGATTCTCATCGTGGTGGTTTTGCCCGCGCCGTTGGGTCCCAGGAACCCGACGATCTCTCCCTTGTTGACCCGGAAGGAGATGTCCTTGAGCGCGTGCACGTCGCCGTAGAACTTGTTAACCCTGTCGAGTTGGATCATTCAGTTCCCGCTCCTGCAAATTATGTTGAAAACAGATTGCACCGCGACAAACCGCGGGGTGATCGGTAATAACCACATAAGTACGGTATCTTGCCAGTGCGTTATTTACTGTACTCTAGAACAGCATATTTTTTCTGCTTCTGTTTCGGCAAAAGCAGCTAAACCAGTTGGGGGCCGCGAACTCGCATCTGCTCCCGCTGTTTTATTTACTCGGGAGTACACGATGAAAATACTCCGCCCCCACGTGCAAGGCAGCAGTCCCTGTCTCAGGGGTGAACTTTAAGTTCGCCCGCTCAATGCTCAATCTGTCCCGAGACATTCCGCACCCGGGAGCCGAATGAGATAAACTAAAACGTTTCCAAGCAGCGTGCCAGTCCATCGTTAACCAGCGGATCCGCCGGGCAAGGCTCAACCGGACCGGCCATGCCGGCCAGCCAACAGTGCCGCCGGTCTCGGGCGGGAGAAATTCGGATATTTTCGCTCCATTTGCGGCACAGCCCAGAAAGGAGCACAAAAAACGGCGGCCGGTCAGATTAAAAACCGGCCGCCGTCAGACTTAGGATATACCTGCAGGTTACTATTTTTCTTCTTCTTCGGGGTCTTCCTTTTCGGGTTCGTCACCTGAATCTTCGGGTTCGTCACCTGAATCTTCGGGTTCGTCACCTGAATCTTCGGGCTCGTCACCTGCATCTTCGGGTTTGTCACCTGAATCTTCGGGCTCGTCACCTGCATCTTCGGGTTTGTCACCTGCATCTTCGGGCTCGTCACCTGCATCTTCGGGTTCGTCACCTGCATCTTCAGGCTCGTCACCTGCATCTTCGGGTTTGTCACCTGCATCTTCAGGCTCGTCACCTGCATCTTCGGGTTCGTCACCTGCATCTTCGGGTTCGTCACCTGCATCTTCGGGTTTGTCACCTGCATCTTCGGGTTTGTCACCTGCATCTTCAGGCTCGTCACCTGCATCTTCAGGCTCGTCACCTGCATCTTCAGGCTCGTCACCTGCATCTTCGGGTTCGTCGATAACTTCTTCAGCTTCGGCCGGCTCGGTGACCCCGGTGTCGGCAGCGTCATCGACCACGGACACGTTGGCTGCCTGGGGGCCGCGCGGGCCCTCGACAACTTCAAACTCGACCGTCTGATTTTCGGCCAGGGTCTTGAAACCCTCCATGGTGATAGCAGTGTAATGTACGAAAATATCGCTACCCGATTCCTGCTCGATGAATCCGTAGCCCTTGGCGTCGTTAAACCATTTGACTTTTCCGCGAGGCATAATGCGTAACTCCTGACGATGAATTAACACTTCCCCGGCTCGTAGGCAGGGCCGGTGGATTAAAATCTAGAAAGTTAAGTTAACGGTTGATCGGCGGTACTGCAAGACTGTTCGCCAGCGAAAGAAAGTCCCCTCCGGATCTCGATCACCAAAGCCAGGTTACGCGAAACGGAAAGAAAGTGCAATTATCCGGAATATACCTGTCATTGTTTGAGATAAAAAAATAGCTGTCCGTTTTCAATCAGTCAACTGTTTCTCAAAAAAAGTAATGCAGATTCATCACTGCGGCTCTTTAGCGGAACCGGTAATCTGCTCATTATACCTGGCGCACCAGTTCGGCGCAAAGTACTCGGGCGGGAAAGATCCGCGCCCAGTATTTTTCGTAGCGCCTGACACTGAGACCGGAGATCAGCCTGCCTGCGACGGCACGCAAGCCGTTCCCGAAGCCCAGTTTCCGTCGCCGGTATATAAACTTTACCCCGGTATAGTCGGCTGGTTTCATCCCGTCAATAAAATAGTCCAGGCTGCCCCAGGTGAAAAAGCGGACGTGGGTCGGATCGCGGAAAGCGTCGGGGTGGGCGAAATACGGCACCTCGACCCGCAGAAGCCCGCCGGGGGCGAGCACGCGGTGGATCTCCTCCATCAGGCGCACGAGGTCCGGGACATGCTCCATGACGTGCTCGGCCACTATCTCGTCCACACTGCCGCTGGCCAACGGCAGGCCCTCGGACAACTCGGCCAGCAGGTCGGCCATGGCGGCCGGATAGCGGTCGAGACCGATCTGGCCGGGCAGCTTGCGGTTGCCGCAGCCCAGGTTTACCACCACAGGCTTGTCATCTTTCACTTCGTTTCCCTCTCTAGTACACTGATATTATCGGGTTGCACTCTCAAGAGCCGATAATGTCCCGTTCTTTTCCAGACGATAAAAAGAACTCTAATCTTTGCGCCACTAAGGCTTTAAGCAAGCGCTTGCTTTTTTAGCGGCTCTTAGTTTTCCCCCAGCCGAAACAAGTTCTTGAAATATTTAACCAGCTCGGTTTCCGTGCGCCCGGTGCGCTCCAGGCGCGCCGACTGCTCCATCTCGATATCCATCGCGTACCACTCGCGGTACGAGTACCACGACCAGCCCAGCCGCTCCTGCTCCAGGATCGAGATCATGTCCCTGATCCAGTCCCCCGCCCCGACAGCCCAGCGCGTGCAGCCGAACTCGCCGCACCACATTTTTGCGGCGTATTTGTCGCGCCAGTCAAGAGCGGGCTGGAGGTGCCGGCGGATTGTGGACTTGTCCCAGTACTCGCCCTGGATATGGCCGGGGTATTCGCGCTGCCGCCACTGCTCGTCGGTGGCTTTGAGCATCCCGCGGTTGCGCTGATGGGTGAAATCCATCGGGCCGTAGAAATGAAAACTGTAGACTGTGTTCCCGTCGCCGGTGGGCTCCAGATGCTCGTAACCGTAGGGCCAGCCCCAGCCGGGCGGCTCCATCACGATCGTGTGCAGGGTGTCGATCTCGCGGATGGCGGCGGTGAGCTTTTTTGCAAATGGCAACCAATGAGTGTTCGCCAAACTAGCATGCGGCTCGTTCATCAGGTCCCAGGCCACCCCGCGGGGATCATCGGCGTAACGGCGGACCACGGTGCGCCAGAAATCGAGATAGGCGTCCAGGTAGGATTCGTCGGAGAAAAACGCATCGTTGTCCTCGAACGCGGCGCTGAAGGAGAGGATCGTGTAGAGTCCGGCGTCCAGGCAGATGTCAATCGTGCGGAAGACAGCGGCCACTTTTTCCGGATCGGGTTTGGCGGGCGGAGCGGGGATCAGGTTGTTGACCAGAATGCGCACCGAGTTACCACCCCAGTCGTCGACGAAGTGGTCGATATCTTCCTGCGTGATCCGGGGAACGATATTCATGCCGCGCAGACGGTGGCCGGGCCAGGCGGGGCCGTCGGCGCGCAGGTGGGCAGCCAGCAGAACGGCCGCCAGCAGAACGGTAACTGACAGGACTCTCATCATAGGCTCACGGGTAAAATAATGGTAATCTTGCGAAAGAGACTTTGTGATTATAGCAGAAACGGCTCAATAAATCGAGAGGGGGACCGTGAGCTTGATAAACAGCGCCCGGTCGCGGCGCTCGACCACCCTGGCCAGTTGCTCGTTCATCATCTCGAACCGGTCGGCCGTGTAGGCAATGTAGAGCGCGCCAAAGGGCGGACTGAACCGCCAGCCGAACAGGCCGTAGAGGTAGAGCCTGTCGTTGTTGGAGTTGTACTGGCTGGTAAGGCTCAGCCAGAGGTTGGGGGTGAAATTGTAAACGGCGCTCATGTCGTAAAGTTCAGTGCCCTGGCCGGTTGTGTCGGGCGAGAACCGTAACCAGGTAACTCCTGCGCTGAACGAAAGATTATCCAATGGTTTGAAAGCACCCCGCAACCGGGTGCGGTGAAAATCGCGGTCGAAATTGCGTCCCCAGATATGAAGCAGTCCCACGTTGTTCCAGCTTTGCTGGTTCCAGCCGCCCTCCACAAGCTGTGTGTGGTTGCGGAAACGCTTCTCGAACAGTTCCGTTTTGTAATTGCCGCCGTAACCGACCAGCCAGTTCGCAAGAAAAGTGATTCCGACCCAGCTGCGTACACGGACCAATTTTAGCGCGTCGCTGTGTCGCCAGGACACGTCGTTTCCCTGATTGAAGCTTATCTTCTCGATCCCATGCCGTCTGATCCAGTGCTCGCCGCTGAACCAGCTGAAGATGTCGCGATGGTCATCGTCGGGGATGAATCCGACCTGGTTGACGTTTTCCCGAAAGCCGGGATCGAAATTCACGTAGCCCAAGGTTCCCACGTAAAGCCCTTTATTATACGAAAGTCTCAGGGAGGAGGCGCTGGCAATATCTTCACCGTCCGACGGGAAACTTCCGACAAACTGGCCGCGCAGCCGGGTGCTTGTCGTGAGGTTAAGAGTCCCGTCTGTGCTCAGCACCCGCGCATAGCCGCCGTCCCAGCTGCGGCTGACCGCTGTCAGCCCTATATTGGAGGAACCGAAGATATCGCGCTGCAGGCGGACAACCTCCGTGTGAGCAGCCGGATCATCGCCGGTGGCGCGCTCATCGGCGCCCAGCACCGCGTAGTTGAACTTGCCCAGCCGGCCGTTGGTTTTCACTCCCCAGTCGATATCGCCGATCCGGCGGCTGTAGAACACGTTGATCGGGTTGCTGAACAGCTCGGCGCCCTCGAGGAAATAGAGTCTTTTCTCCGGGAAAAATGTTTCGTAGCGGGTCAAGTTGATAATCGTCAAGTCCGCCTCGACCGTAGCGAAATCCGGGTTCCAGGTGAGATTGCCGTCGAGCGAGTTGCCCAGCTTCAGCCGCAGGTCCGCCCCGCCGATCAGCTCGCTGCCGCCCGAGGAGGCGATCGTGCGGCGGCCGGCCGAGGGCTGGTTGGAGTCCAGGCCCACCATGTAAGGATAGAGCGTGGCCGAGAACAGCTTGTCGAACGCGGGCAGGCCGTGCAGGTCGCCGGACTGGGAGATCCGCCAGGCCACGTCGCGGTGCTGCCAGAAACTGGTCTCGAACAGCTCCGGGTAGTTGCGGCGGAAATTGATCCCCCAGACCAGGCCCTCGCCGCGGGGGATCCTCATCTCGGAGACCGGGATTTTCATCTCGCAGCTCCAGCCGACGCTGTCCTCGAAACTGGCCACTGTCCAGGGGCAGTCCCATTTCTTGTCGTTGGCCGCCCCGTCCTCGCCGATCCGGCCATCGACCTGGGTGCCCAGTGAGTTGGTGGAAAAGTAGTAGCAGTCGCGGCGGGTGTGGTAGGTATCGAGGTAGAGCGTGACCGCGTTGTCCTGGTCCATGTTGCCGTCGCGGGCGGTTATTTTGCTGTTAGCGGATGAGCCTGTAGGGTTAAAGCACCTGAACGCGGTGTAGATATGCTCGCTGTCATAGCCGATTGCCACCCTGGTTATCGCCCGGGGTTCCGCGCCGGGGTCGGGCTTAAGCTGGCTGAAATCGGTCTGCCAGTCCGCCGCCTGCCAGATGGGGTCATCCAACCTGCCGTCGATAACGGGAGGGGTTTCGGCCTCGATGGCTGTAATCGAGCGGCGGGGAAATTGCCCGGTATCCTGAGCGAAAGCGGTTAACCCGCTGACAAGAAAAAGCACAAGCAGAACTGACGGTATGACGAAAACAAGATTGCGCAAAGCACCTTCCACATGAAAAGGAGAACAGGCTGCGGGAGTGACCGGTTAAAGTAGCAGGGCAAAGGGGGATGTGTCAATGGATTGGGGAAATTAGCGGAAAGAGAGATACCCTAGGGCCACGGCATGCCGTGGCCGGCAACCTTGCAATCAATCGCCGACACACCCCGCCCCGGCAAGCCGGGGCACCCCTCTTGTTAGAGGGGACTTACCCCGCCCTGCCCAACCAATGGAGCGACTGTTGGGAGAAGCCGTTTTCAGTCCCCTCTAACAAGAGGGGATACAGGGGTATGTAAATAAAAAACCTGACGTGGCTGGTGTGGAGTGCTGTCAATGCTCAAATATCATTGCACTAATTCTTTTAGGGCTCGCTCAACTCCTTCGGGGTCTGGAATTGTGTAGTATGCTCTTTTGCCGCCCCGTGATACATCTTTTCGCTCTAAAATTTCAAAGGCCACCAGTCTCCTAAGATGCGGAAACCTATCTATCCCTTTTTCTTTCATTTTGTTTAATACCCATCTACCTGCAAACTGATCACCTTGACAACTTTTTGATACTACTAAGGCTGCTTCTACAAGTGGTATCCAATCTGGATAGGTTGACGCCAGCTTCTTTACAGCTTCGTAGCCAGTCATTTTTTATTTGCCTCCTTTTTTATCGCTTTACATACTACACTACAGATTTACCCAACTCGATCAACAACTGTGCCGCAATGCTCCCGCCTGCACCTTCCAATATCTTCCTGATTGAATCTATGCTCTCAGAGATAATTACCTTCTTTGGTTCTGGGGAATCCAATTGAGATTTTATAGTATTGATTTCTGCATCAACTTCAGCCTCTTTTTCTTTCTCCAAATTTAGTTCTGCTTTTTTCTCGATAATTTCTGAAATGAAAGCTCGTAAAGCTTCTAAATCTACAGTCTGTATATTGGATATTTGGGTAGCGGTAACGTTTCCCTGCTGAATTTGTAAATTATCAACTGGTGCGTAGAAATTAGCAACATTTTGAGGTCTCTTACTAGCAGCCTCTTTTTCTTCTTTTGAGAATGAAAGATTTTCTCCGAGAATACCCTGTTCCTCAGGCTTAAGAGCCCATTTTAAAACAATATTTCGCACAGCATCAAGAATTTTAATGAATTGGGTTCTGGATAAGAAAAATCTAAATTCAGTTTCTACCCCCAATGCCTTACATATAGACACGTTCACTTTTGCCGGTAATTCTCTGTACAACTCAGAACTTCCTTGCTCATTTGCTTGTGTTGAGAGCTCTTCGATTTCAGCTATTGGAAATCCGATCAAATGGCTAGATAATTTTTCCTGGAAGTCTGTATCTTCAAACATCACAGATTTCCAGCCTTCAATTTGATGCCAACCCTTTATTGTTCCGTTCATCTTTCTATATGTTGGTATTTTATCATTATCTGAGTACCCGTTCAACTCCTTTTCAATCCAGTCTTGAAAATCTTTTTGCCCCAATTTATTAGATAAAACAAGGGCTTTTCTAAGTAAGTCTGCCATGCGTACTTTGGGATTTAGTGCATCCTGTTGTAGTTCCTGTACTGTAGTACTCATTTATCCTCCCCTATTATATGTTTTTTTTCAATGTATCTTATATTTAGTATCCCTCCTCTATAAAATCTACCCTTCAAAAAAAGCCCGGCGGGTTTCCCCACCGGGCTTTTTTAATTAGCGGTTCCAACCGCCTACTTCTCCTCTTTATCTTTCTCATCATCCACTTTATCCTTCTGCTTATCCTCCTCTTTATCCTTCTCCTCATCGTCGACCACTTCGTAGTCGGCGTCGACCACGTTCTCGTCCGTGGAGCTGGTGGAGGATTGTTCTCCACCTCCGCCGCCGGCCTCCGCACCGGCGGCCGCTTCCTGGGCCGCCTGGGCCTGGTAAAGCTGCTGGGCCGCCTCGTTCCAGACAGCGGTCAGCGCTTCCTGGGTGCTCTTGATCGCCGCTGTGTCGCTGCCCTTGAGCGCCTCTTTAGCCGCGTCGAGTTTCTCCTGAAGGTTGCCCTTGGTACCCTCGTCCAGCTTGTCGCCCAGCTCACCGATCTGCTTCTCGGTCTCGAACACCATCTGGTCGGCGCGGTTGCGGGTCTCCACAGCCTCGCGCTTCTCCTTGTCCTCGGAGGCGTGGGTCTCGGCGTCCTTGACCATTTTTTCGATTTCGCTCTCGCCGAGGCCGCTGGAGGCCTCGATCCGGATTTTCTGCTCCTTGCCGGTGGCCTTGTTCTTGGCCACCACGTGCAGGATCCCGTTGGCGTCGATATCGAACTCGACCTCCACCTGCGGCACGCCGCGCGGGGCCGGAGGAAGGTCGGTGAGCTGGAAACGGCCGATCGTGCGGTTGTCGATCGCCATCTCGCGCTCGCCCTGCAAAACATGGATTTCCACCGTGGTCTGGTTGTTCTCGGCGGTGGAGAATATCTCGCTCTTCTTGGTCGGGATAGTGGTGTTGCGCTCGATCAGCCTGGTGAACACTCCGCCCAGGGTCTCGATACCCAGGCTCAGCGGGGTGACATCCAGCAGGAGCACGTCCTTGACGTCCCCGGCCAGCACGCCGCCCTGGATCGCCGCGCCGACAGCCACCACCTCGTCGGGGTTGACCCCGCGGTGCGGCTCCTTGTCGAAAAACTCCTTGACCACTTCCTGTACTTTCGGGATACGGGTCGAGCCGCCCACCAGAATTACCTCGTCGATATCGCTGGCGCCCACACCCGCGTCTTTGAGCGCGTTCCTGCACGGCCCCACAGTGCGCTGGATCAGGTCGTCGACCAACTGCTCGAACTTGGCGCGGGTGAGCGTGACATTCAGGTGTTTGGGCCCCGAGCTGTCGGCCGTGATAAACGGCAGGTTGATATCGGTCTGGGGGGTGGAGCTCAGCTCGCACTTGGCTTTTTCGGAGGCTTCCTTGAGCCGCTGCAGGGCCATCGCGTCCTTGCCGAGGTCGATACCCTGGTCTTTTTTGAACTCCTCCACCAGCCAGTCGATCACGCGCTGGTCGAAATCATCGCCGCCCAGGTGGGTATCGCCGTTGGTGCTCTTGACCTCGAAGACACCGTCGCCGATCTCCAGCACCGAGATATCGAACGTGCCGCCGCCCAGGTCGAAGACCGCGATCCGCTCGTCTTTTTTCTTGTCCAGACCGTAGGCCAGGCTGGCCGCGGTTGGTTCGTTGATAATCCGCAGGACATCCAGCCCGGCGATCTTGCCGGCATCCTTGGTGGCCTGGCGCTGGCTGTCGTTGAAATAAGCCGGGACAGTGACCACGGCCTTCTCGACCTTCGATCCCAGGTAGTCCTCGGCGGTCTGCCTCATCTTCTGCAGGATCATGGCGCTGATTTCGGGTGGACTGAACTCGTCGTCCTTCACTTTTACCACCACCGCATCGTTTTTGCCCGCTTTTATCCCGTAGGGCACCTTGCGCTGCTCATCGGTGACCTCGGCGGTCTTGCGCCCCATGAAGCGTTTGATCGAGAAAAGAGTGTTCGTGGGGTTGGTGATCGCCTGGCGCTTGGCCACCTGGCCCACCAGACGTTCGCCGTCCTTGTTGAACGCAACAATCGAGGGCGTGGTGCGGCTGCCCTCGGCGTTGGGGATAACCACCGGGTCTCCGCCTTCCATTACGGCCACGCAGCTGTTGGTGGTCCCCAGATCGATTCCGATTACCTTGCTCATAAAATCCACTCCTGTTTAGTCATTGGCTGGTTATAGAGACAAACAAATAATTTTCAAATCGAAAATCCAGCAAAAGCGCCGAAATACGTACGAGTGTTAAGCGCAATTCCCGTGCCCGAAATAAACGGGTCAATACGGCACATTATATGCCATAATGGCAGGATGCAAATTTTCTTTTGACAGGAAAATGCAATGAGAATAAATTACATTCAAATTCTTGCAACGCGGGGAAAAGGGAGTTAGATGAAATCTGTCAAATATCTGGTCGCACTGCTGATCACCACAGTGTGCCTGTACGTGGCCTTTCGGGGCGTGAATCTGGGCAGGGCGTGGTCGATTGTCACCGACCAGGACCGGATCAGGCTGCTGCCGCTGGCCGCGTTCAGCGCGATCAGCCTGGGCGTGATGTGGATCAGGGGCTGGCGCTGGAAATACCTGTTCCAGAGCGAACACCACGCCACGGTCAACGGCCTGACCACGGCGAACCTGATCGGCTTTACCACCAACAATATCCTGCCGCTGCGGATCGGCGAACTGGTACGCGCGCTGGTGGCCCGCCGCAAGGTGGAGGGGCCGATGAGCTACGTGCTGGCCTCGCTGGTGATCGAGCGCATCTTCGACTCCATCTGCCTGCTGCTGTGCCTGGTGATTCCGCTGGCCTATACCGAGAGTTTTCCGCCGGCGATACTGAAAATCGCGCAGGTGATGCTTTATCTGCTTGCAGGCGCGGTAGTTTTGCTTATACTATTAGGGAATAAACCCCACACCGCCGAAAAAGCGGTGGTCAAGCTGACCGGTTTGCTTCTGCCCGCGCGCTTTCACGAAAAGGTGAAAGGGTTCATGGGGATGTTCACCGAGGGGATGAAAGTGCTGCGTAAAAAGGACGTGCTGGTCAAGGTCAGCGTCCTGAGCGTGCTGCACTGGGGAGCGGTAGTATTCAGCTTCCGGCTGGCGTTCGCGGGATTCAGTTTCGATTCGCTGCCCTGGACCTCGCCGTTTCTGACCCTGGGGATAGTGGGGATGGGCGTGGCGCTGCCCTCGGCGCCGGCGTTCATCGGGCCGATCCACTGGGCGATCATTTTTTCGCTGCATACGGCCTATGGTTTGCCCAACGACGATGCGGCCGCGCTCGCCGTGGTGATGCACATCCTGATGATGGTCCCGGTGACAGTGGCCGGATTGATCGCGATGGCCCGGGAAGGGATGACATTCGGCCAGCTGCGCTACGGCGCGGAGCATCTCGATGAGGCCGCCGAGCCGGAACAAGTCTCCGTCCAGACCGACTGACGGTGCGAAAGGACTCTCGATGTCCGGAAACAACAACAAAACGCTCAAGCTGGAAGTGTTCGCCAAGGTCAACCTGTCCCTGCGAATCCTGGGCCGCCTGGAGGGCGGATACCACTCGCTGGAAACCATTTTCCAGAACGTCTCGCTCTCCGACAAACTGACTGTCAACACCACTCCCGGCAAGGTGATCGTCCATTGCGACGCTCCCCGCGTACCGGAAGGCGAGGACAACACCGCCCACAAAGCCGCCACGCTCTGCCTCAAACGGCTGGGAATCAGCGATCGGGGAGTGGAGATCAGGATTGAAAAAGGGATTCCCGCCCGGGCCGGCCTGGGCGGTGGAAGCGCCGATGCCGCCGGTGCGATTGTCGCCTGCGAGCGCCTGTTCGGACCCCTGCCCGGCGGTGACAGCACGCGCTTCGCCCTGGCCGCCTCGGTTGGGGCCGACGTACCGTTCATGCTCTGCGGAGGCCGCGCGCTGGCCTGGGGAATCGGTGAGCGGATGCTGAGGCTGCCGGTCAAGAAACGGACGGCGCTGATCGTGGTCATTCCCCATATCCCGGTTTCAACTTCGTGGGCCTACCGCGCCCTGGATAACGCCCAGGCCGAGGGCAATTACACCGAGACGATGGAACTCAACGGCGGGCCGCTGCGCTGGGAGGAGATAATCGGGACACTGGGTCCGCAGGACACGATGGTCAACGATTTCGAGCCGGTAGTCTACGCCCACCATCCCGGCCTGCGGGAAGCCAAACAGATGCTGCATGAATCAGGGGCGTCGGTCGCCCTTCTTTCCGGCAGCGGAAGCGGAATTTTCGGCTTGTATTCCAGTATCAAGAAACGGAACGCGGCTCTTAAAAAACTCGCCGCCGGGCAGGATGAGTTCCGGGTAGTGGGCGCTGAGTTTATCGACCATGCCTACCGTATACTCGACTGAGAACCCGTTCAGCGGGTCCCCGCCTGAGATGTGCTGTCCGTACCGGTCTGACCCTGCAGTTCGCGCAGTCTGTCCCGCGCGCTTCTGAGCCAGTCGCCACCCTGCCCCGCCCTGGCCTCCAGAAGCTGGTAAACCTTTATCGCCTCGGGTGTCCGGCCCATCTCTTCCAGCAGCATACCTTTGCGGTACAAAGCCTGCAGCGCGAATTCGCTGCGCGGGCCCGCTATCGACTCCACGCCATCCAGCGCCCCGAGCGCCGGGCGGCTGTATCCGGCCGCCCGGTACTGCCCGGCCAGCGCCAGGCGGGCCCGGGCATTCTGTGTGGTATCGGGACTCCAGAAAGAACTCAGTACGTCCAGCGCCTCGCTCACCCTGCCGGCCCTGACCGCTGCATCGGCCCATTCGCGCACAACCTTGTCATGCCCGCCCAGACCACGTAGAGCTGCCCACTGCCGGCGGCGGAAGTCGAGAGCATCGTCCCAGCGGTTCTCCGCCCCCGCAATCAGCGCGTTGACGGCCATGGTCTGCTCCTCGTTCAGTTCGGCCTCCGGATCGACTGACTCCAGCAGAGCGAGAGCATTATCCGCTCGCCCGGCGCTGACATACAGTCCGGCCAGTTCCACTCGCGCCAGTTTGCCGACCGGACTCCAGGGGTATTTCCCGGCCAGAGCGGTCAGTCTGCGGTTGGCCTCGGCCACATCGGCCGCGGCACGCGACAGCCGCCAGCCGATCCAGAGCAGCCGGTCCCCCGGGGAGACGTCGGCAAAGAGCAGTTCGAGATCCTCGTGGAGGCTGGTCGCATTCTGGAGCCGCCCCCGGTCGATACAGTAGGCGATCTCATCGAGCATCAGCACCGCCAGTGCCGCGCGGCGCTCAGGGTACTTGCGGCGGAAATCGTCGCGCGACTCCGCCACCTCGTCCAGTTCCCCGGCCGCCGCCCGGCAGGCCATAATCCCGCGATAGGCCTGGAAGGCGACATCAATCCGGAAGAACCGGTTCCACGGCGCATCGCGCAAGTCCTCGAAATCTTTGCGGATTTTCCCGATCGTTTTCTTGTCGCCCCCGCGTGCCAGCCGGGCCTGAATGGAAAACAGCTCGGCCAGTTCCTCGTACGCGTCGATATTTTTCAGCCGTTCGCGGTAGCTGTCGGCCAGGCCGGGATTTCCGGCGGAGTAGTAGAGTTCTGTGGCCAGGACAGCCACAATCCGTTCCGATTCGGGCTCCCGGTAGTTATCCCTGAAATTCATCAGCCGTGTGGCCGCCCCGCCGTAATCGCCAAGGGCGGTCAGCGCCCTGATCCGGTAGGCGTCGAACCGGCGGCGCAGAGCGGTGTCGAGATCGCCGGGAGAAAGCTCGTCCATAACCTTCACCGCCCGGCCGTAGCGCCCGGTGAGAAAACTGGCCTCGGCCAGGGCCGTGCGGTAAGAGATATCCTCGACCGCGTATGGATGCTGCTCGCCCCACAGGCTGATCGTGCGATAGGCCAGGAACTGGCGTTCCTGCTTGAGGTGGATCGCGCCCAGTTTCAAACCGGCCAGGCTGGCCCAGCGGCCTCCGCCGTCACTCTCAGCCAGCCTGCCGTACAACCCGGCCGCACTGTCCCGCGCACCCGCGAACGAGGCGCCCTCCAAGGATTCAGCCAGACTGAACGCCGCCTGTTGACCGATACTGCTCAGCCCGGCGATCCCCACGGCCTCGGTCCACATCGCCCGCGCGGAATCGGCCAGGATCATCACCGCCATCCCGGTATCGGCCTCGGCCCTGACGATAAACCGCCCGGCCAGCCAGTCCAGGACCTCGGTCCGGACTTTTCCGTTGTTCAGTGCCGCCAGTTCGCTAAGCAGTACGTCCTCAGCCTGGGAGATTTCGATCGGACCCAGAGTCGGGCCGATCCGCTGCAGGATCTGAAGATAGGTTTCCAGAGCCTGGTCCCGTCCCGGAAACTGAGGTTCACCGCTGAGCAGCAACCGGATGTCCCTCCAGGCCTGGGCCAGCCGCTCACTGCCCTCGAAAGAACCCTCGCGCCTGAGTTTCAACGCGCTGAGGTATTTATAGCGGATCAGCCGCAGGCGGTCGCCGGGGGCCTGCGAGTTCTCGCGCTGCATGATCGCCAGCGCCCGTTCATAGTCATCGAGTTTATCGGCGGCGATCTCCGCCAGCCGGACCCCGTCCACCCGGCCCGCCTGCTGGAGATAGATGTCCAGCAACTCCTCGGCGGCCTCGGCCGGCCGGGCGGACTCGAACAGACCGATTTCCTCCAGCCTGTCGGTCGCCTGCTGCCAGTAACTACTCGCCGGGTATTGTTCCGCCAGTTGCTCCAGCAATTCCCTTTCCGCCTCCACTCCGCGGGTGTCGCGCTGCAGCTCGGCGTATGCCAGCAACTGCCTGTCCTTGTCGTGCAGAGGGTCACCGGAGGAGGCCAGGTAGTCGCGCAACAGCGCTCCGCCGCGGAGCGTATCGCCGTCGGCCAGGTGCAGGTGCGCCCGCTCGAGCAGAATGCGGGCCGCAACCGCTGAATTGCTCTCGGCGGTCTGCGCCTCCCGCAACACTTCGAGCGCCCTGTCGATCCCCGATTCAGTACGGGCGAACCGTGCGCGGATCAGGGCCAGAGACGCGTCATCCCCGGCCGCTCCGAATCTGGCGACGTAGTTGTCCAGCCCCTGCCGCGCCTGCTCCATCATCCCGGTCCGTTCGGCGGCGTCCACGATCCGCTCCAGCAGAGCCAACGCCCGCTCGCGGTCATCCTCCAGTTCTATCACGCGGGCGGCGTAGCTGAAAAATCCCCGGCGGTCGTCGCGGCGGAGGCCGATCTCCATCAGCAGCCTGAACAGCGAATCGGGCGGGACACCTTCCTGACCGAGCCCCTCGCGGCCGGCCAGCAGGCTCAACGCGCTGTCGGCCGATGAAAACTCGTCCTGGGCCAGGTGCGCTTTGCCGACAAGGTAGGTCAGTCCCGGTGAACTCAACGGCGCATCGCCCGAGGTACGTCTGATCTCCTCGACTACCCTCAGGGCGGAGTCCGGCATGCCCACTCCGGTGAGCGCGCCGATTGCGATAATCTGGACCGGGAGGTCCTGCTGGGAGAGCGTTTTTTCGCTTTTGATGGAAATTCTGCTCAGCAGGTAGACCGCTTCCTCCGCGCGGCCCTGGGCGACCAGCAGCTGGGCGGCGAGCTGCAGCGCACTCAGCAGGTGCTGCTCGTTGTCCCCGCTGCGTAGGTACTGGAGGTAAGCTTCCAGTGCCCGGCTGTCCAGACCGGAGCGGCGCGCGCTATGGCCGATACCGATCAGCGCGGCCAGGGCGAACGAAGAATCGGCGAAATTGGCGGCCACCGGTTCGAGAGTGCGTACCGCGGCGGTGTCGCGTCCATTCCGGCTCAATATCAGTCCCAGCCGCACTAGGCTTTGCCCGGTCCAGTCGCTGGAGGGATAGTTGACTATCGAGGTGCGCAGATAACTTTCGGCGCTGTCGGTTTGTCCCCGGCCATCGAGCAGCATCCCTTTCAGAAAGAGAGCGTAGGCCTTGGCCGGTTCCCTTCCCGGCTGGTCGAGGTAACGATCGATAACCTGCATCGCCGTGGCGGTGTCGCCGCGCGAGGCCTGGCGCAGAGCACCTTTGAGCAGGCGTAGGTTGTCACCGGCGGCAGAAAGCCATCCCGAGGCGGCTAGCAGAGATACCATGACAATTGCCGTAACACTTTTTCTCTTACTCAATGGACCCATGCTCCCCGTTGACCGGCTATCCGCCCGGGCCATCAGGCGCAGCCGCATAAGCTATATCCCAGGACAAAAAGATGACAAATCGTCCGAGTTGCGATATATTGATTATCCCGGTCCGCTGAATTCCGGGAGATATTATACCCGCAACATCCGGACCGTGTTCGATTTTCGGCGTTAAGCCGCTGCAATAAAATTGCCCGCGCAAAACCGGCGGGCGCAAGTTGTAGGATTATAACACATTCGGGACCGGACTGTAAACAGTAAGTTGTTGCTGGGCAACCCGGACAGTTACAGTCGGCAGAGTACGGGGAGCGGACAGATATTCCCCCCGGCAGATGGAGGCAGCAATGAAGGTAGTGGTTCTTGCCGGCGGCGTCAGCGCCGAGCGGGAAATTTCCCTGGCCAGCGGCAAGGCCGTGCGCGAAACTCTGCGCAACGCCGGGCACGAGGCCGATATCGTGGACCCGGGCAGTGGCTGGAAAGTTGTCGAGCCGCACGAGGTGCCGCTCGAGGCGAACCGCACCTCGTGCGGCCTGCCCGGGGGCGAGGGCACCGGGTTGCTGACTGCCGCCGACATCGTGTTCAACACTCTGCACGGGGGCCAGGGTGAGGACGGGACGGTAAACGCCGTGCTGGAACTACTGGGAGTGCCTTATGTCGGAGGAAAGCCCGCCGCCTGCGCGGCCGCGATGGACAAGGCCACCAGCAAGATGCTGTTCAGCCAGGCGGGGGTGCCGACCCCGGATTACATCCTGCTGGATGGCTGGAACCGGGGGCTGTGGACAGATTCCCTGGCCGAAGCCGCCGGACGGTTCGGCCTGCCGCTGGTTGTCAAGCCGGCCGAGGAAGGCTCCACGGTTGGATTGACCAAAGTCGAGAGCGACGATCAACTCTTCCCGGCCGCCGAGGAAGCCGCCCGGTTCAGCCGCCGGGTGGTGGTCGAAAAATTTATCGCCGGCAGGGAACTCACTGTCGGCGTGGTCGCCGACGAGGCTCTGCCGGTGCTGGAAGTAATAGTTCCCGGCGGGCTCTACGATTTCGAGGCCAAGTACCGCAGCCACGACAATAAGTATATCTGCCCGGCCGAGATCGACCCGGAAGTGGCGGAGGAGGCTCAGAAATTTGCCCTGCTGGCTTTCGACTTGCTGGGCCTGCTGGATTACTCCCGAATCGATTTCCGCCTGGACGACCGGGGCGGACTGTGGTGTCTGGAAGCCAACAACCAGCCCGGGATGACCAGCAGCAGCCTGCTGCCGAAGGCAGCCGCGGTCTCCGGTCTCGAATTGCCGGGCCTGTTGGAAAAAATTATCGCCAGCGCGCTCTCGAGGTACTGAAGATGCCGATGCGCCTGGCGGTGTTTACTATATACGCGGTTTCGGGAATTCAGCAAAGGACGGCGTGATGAAGGGTTATATCGAAACATTGAATGAAAAAAAGAAATCCGGGCGCAGCCCGTTACGCGATATCCAGAGCGAAAGCGACCACCGCAACCTGGAAATCCAGAAAGTGGGGGTGAAAGGCCTCCGTTATCCGATAGTTGTGCAGGACCGGGTCAACGGGACCCAGCACACCGTGGCCGAAATCCAGATGGCGGTTCACCTGCCCCACAATTTCCGCGGTACGCACATGAGCAGGTTTCTGGAAATACTCAACCGCCATCGCGGGAATATCGCCTCGGATAATTTGACTGAAATCCTGGCCGAGATGCGGAAAAAACTGGACGCCGAAGTGGCTCACATGGAGCTTGAGTTCCCCTACTTTATCGAAAAGCTGGCCCCGGTGACCAAAGCCGCTGGCCTGCAGGAGTATATGTGCACGTTCGACGGGTCGCTGGGGGCGAACGAGGAAGATTCGAACTTTACCCTGCACGTGAGGGTTCCAGTCACAACCCTGTGCCCGTGTTCCAAGGAAATCTCCAGCTACGGGGCGCATAACCAGCGCAGCTACGTGTTGCTGTCGGTCCGGTTCGAAGGGTTTGTGTGGATCGAGGACCTGGTGGAAGTGGCCGAGGAATCGGCAAGCTGCACGCTGTACCCTCTGCTCAAGCGCAAGGACGAAAAATACGTCACCGAGTACGCCTTCAACAATCCCAGGTTCGTGGAGGACGTGGTCCGCGAGTGCGCGATCCGTCTGGAGGAAATGCAGGACGTGTACTGGTATCGGGTGGAAGCGGAGAATTACGAATCAATCCACAACCACAATGCCTACGCGCTGATCGAGAAGAACGAGAACGACGATAAGTAAGGACATCCACAGCCGGCGGATTTCGCAAACCGGCGCCGAAGTCGCAGTCCAGTCTGCCTGTGTTCAGCGCAACGTATTTCTGGTTATCATGCTCTTGCAACGGTTATATTGAAATTCACGATTAAACCAGCTCTGCTGATAACGTGCAATTGCGCAAAATACACCGCAAAATAATTACGTGAATTTACTTGACACGCCGCGCCAGGTTCATTAGTATTTGGAAGCATCGGGGTTTTATTGCGCCCCAGTGTTTTCCCCGCCTTTTACGGAGACTGCACATGCGCCTGAAAGACTGGACTGTTCTCGTAGTCCCCCATAACGAGTTCCAGCCGCACAGGTTCAAAATCTCCAGGTTTATTGCCCTCAGTCTGATGCTGTTCGTTATCGGCGTAGGAGCCGGTGTCTCCTACCTGATCGTCACCTCGTCCAGTAAAAATTTCGATTATCTGCGCTATCTCAACCTGCAGCGCGAAAACGGGATATTGACCCAGAAACTGCAGGACGTGGAAGGCAAGATCGAGAAGATGGACGCGCAGGTTTCCGGGCTGATGGAGGAAAACCAGCGATTCCGCAGTATCGCCGGGCTCGACTTGCTTGACGAGGAAATCCGCGAAGTGGGTATCGGCGGTACGTTCATGGGCGCCCGCGAGGAGTTGCTGGAGATCAAACCGTCGCTGGCCCGTCGTCTTTACAGCCAGGACGAGCAGGTGGACGTGCTGCTGCGTAAGTCGGCGCTGATCCAGCAGAGTCTCGAGGAAGCGATCGCCAGTATCGAGGAGAGCCGGGAAAAGTGGACGCACTACCCCTCGATCATGCCCACCAGGGGATACATCTCCAGCTATTTCGGCAAGCGCAGCCACCCGATCTACCATGTCTCCCAGTACCACAACGGCATCGATATTTCCTGCGCCAAGGGTGAGCCGATTATCGCCCCGGCCGACGGGAAAGTGATTATGGTCAAGCAGCAGATCGGCTACGGCTTGACAGTGGCTATCGACCACGGCTACGGGCTGCTGACACGTTTCGCTCACTGCTCCAAGGCCAAGGTGCGTAACGGCCAGCAGGTCAAGCGCGGAGACCTTATCGCACTGGTGGGACAAAGCGGGATCACCACCGGACCCAACCTCCATTACGAAGTTTACCTGGACGGACGGGCGCGCGACCCGATGAATTTCATCCTGGACAACTACGTCCCCTGAGCCCGGCACTCCCCTTCATTTACCAGATCGTGCTGACCCGCTTTGCAGACCGGGGGCGAAGTGCGCCTTGACAACACACGCGGCATTCCCTTATTTTAGAAGCGTCCCAGGTCCACAGGACAAAAGCTCGCTAACCCCGTCAGGACCGGAAGGTAGCAGCGGTATGCTTGTAGCGTTTGTCGCTGTGGGAAGCCTGGGACATTTTTTTCCATCCGCCGGGCCAGTTGCAGATCATCTCTCCCTGACGCTTAGTTCCGTATCCCTCAACCCGAACCGCGGAGCACGCGCAGATGTTCATTGTCGATTCCTACTCCACCGCCATTTTCATGTGCATCATCACCATGCTCTGCTGGGGCTCCTGGGCCAACACGCAGAAACTCGCCGGCCGTCACTGGCGCTTCGAGCTGTTCTACTGGGATTACGCCCTGGGCGTGCTGATATTCTCGGCTCTCCTGGGCCTGACTCTGGGCAGCACAGGCGCGCAGGGCCGTCCGTTTCTGGCCGATATCGCCCAGGCCGGCTCGGGAGCGATCGGCTCGGCCGTGCTGGGGGGCGTGATTTTCAACCTGTCAAATATCCTGCTGGTGGCGGCGATATCCATGGCCGGAATGGCCGTGGCGTTTCCGGTGGGAGTGGGCCTGGCGCTGGTTATCGGGGTGATAACCAGTTACACGGTCAAGCCCGAGGGCGATCCGTCGATGCTGTTTCTCGGCGTGGGTGTGGTGGCGCTGGCGATCCTGCTCGACGCGGCCGCGTACCGGCGGTCCGGCGCCGGCGCCGGCGGCGGGTTCAAGGGACTTGCCCTGTCGGTGGCCGCGGGTGTGCTGATGGGCTTTTTCTACCGCTGGGTGGCCGCATCGATGGCGACCGATTTCGCCTCGCCGGCAGACGGTATGCTTACGCCCTACACCGCAGTGTTCTTCTTCTCGCTCGGCCTGTTCGCCAGTAATTTCCTCTGGAACACCCTGGCGATGAAATTCCCGTTTGCCGGAGAGCCGGTGAAAATGGGTGATTATTTCCGGGGCAGTGCCGGAGTGCACCTGACCGGTATCATGGGCGGCCTGATCTGGAACCTCGGGATGAGTTTCAGTATTATCGCCAGCGGCCAGGCGGGGTTCGCGATCAGCTACGGCCTGGGCCAGGGCGCCACGATGGTTGCGGCATTATGGGGCGTCTTTATCTGGAAGGAGTTCGCCGGCGCATCGAAAGGTACCGGCAAACTGCTGGCGGCGATGTTTGTCTGTTACGTCGTGGGGCTTACCCTGATAGTCTATGCCCGGACCGCCGGGGGATAAAACCTACAAAAAAGGCCGCCCGGAAATTCGCGCTCCCGGGCGGCCTTTGACCCGACCACACCATCCCGCCCTCAGGCAAAGATTTCCACCATCACCGGCTTGACCAGCCGCTTGAAATCCTCCCACTTCATTCTCACCGCCTCGTGATGGGTGCAGGCGTTGAATGTGATCGTGTCGTCTTTCTCCAGATGCTTGTCGCAGAACACCTTGATACCGTAGAGATTTCCGAACGGCGGCATGGCTCCCGGTTCACAGTCGGGGAACAGCTCCCGCATGGCGGCTTCATCGGCCAGCACCGCGCCCTCCATGCCGGATGCCCGGGCGAAACTGTCGAGGTCCACCTGGTGGGGAGCATCCACAACTGCCAGTGCATACTCCTCGCCATCGGTAAGCAGCACCGGCTTGACCACCTCCCGTCCGGGCCTGTGCACGCTGGCCGCGGTCTCCTGGGCGGTGTAAGTAACCGCGTGCGGGATTACTTCGTAGTCGACATCATTCTGCTCCATGAACTCCCGGACTTTAGCGGCGATAGTCATGGGTTAACTCCTTCCAGTATGCCTGGACACAGTCGTCCGGCTGGTGAGACCGCGTGGTTACGGATCTGCAGGGTACAATTACCGGCAGTATCCGAAGAAGTGCCGGATGTGCAAAAGACATTTCCGAGGCCTGCCCCTTCTCGGCGCTCTGGTAACAAATCTGCTGCAGTGGTAAGCCTGTACCGCAATGCCGGCTGATCAATCGGAGTTGGATTACGGTCCCTGAGTAATCATAGGCATGGAGAGGAAAAAATTCAAGCAGGCGAATGATAGAATGAGAAGCGAAATCTCCGGGCCGGGCGGGCGGCGCCGGTGCTTGCGCACCGGCAACCGCTCGGTTGCGCGCATTTATGCGCGCGCCGCCCGCCCGCGGAAGCCCGGACCACTAAGCGATCTCCAGCAATCCCGCGGCCTCGATCAATTGCGCCCTGGTGTCCAGGCCGTGGGGGCAGAGATTCTCGCAAGGCGCCTGGCAGTTCCGGCAGTGCGAGGACCGCTGGGCTTCCGGCAGGGCCGCATACCGGGCCATCGCTTCTTTCTCGAACCCGTACTGGCTGAAATACATCTTGTAGCGCATGATATCCGCCACGTTTACCCCGTGGGGACAGGCGGCGGTACAGGCCGCGCAGTTGCGGCAGTATGTGCTGTCGAAAGCCTGGCGGTAAAGTTCCAGTAACCCGGCGTCATGCAATGACAGCTTCTTGTTGAGAGTCTCGAGGAACGTGTCGATTGCGCTGAAATTATTGAAATGGGCGCAAACCGAGGTCACGTCGTGATTACTCAGCGCCCAGCGCACCCGGGCCTGGTAGAGTTCCAATCCCTGCTGCTCGAGTTCCCTGACCTCGGCCTCACGGGCCCCGGCGCGAACCTTGAACACGATCACGCCGATGCCGTTGTCTGCCGCGCGACGGAAAAGTTCCATCTGGCTCTTATACTCCATGAAGTTGTAGCGGCAGAGGATCACGTCGTAGTAGCCCAGCTCGATCGCCCTGTTCAACATCGGCTCCAGCTGCCCGCTGTGAGTGGAGATCCCCAGGTATCTGGCCTTGCCGGCCGCTTCCATCTTTTCGAACGCCCTGGGGATCGCCGGGTTGGTGACATTTTCCAGCGTATCGGCCTGGTGCGGAACATAGATGTCCATGTAGTCCAGGCCCATCACCTCCAGGCTCTCGTCCAGCCGACGGAGCATCGTTTCCTCGTCGGGGTTGCGCATGCAGTCGATCCCGGACAGGACGAACACTTTATCGCGGTGTTTGGCCAGGGCGGGACCCAATGCACGCTCGGCCGCGCCGCTCTGGTAGTCGGCGCAGGTGCAGACCAGATTTACTCCAGCCCCGATCGCCGCCTCCAGCACCGCGGTGGTCTGCCAGCCGTAGGTCCCGAAACAAACTTCGCTGACCTCCATCCCAGTACGGCCAAGCTGACGGTATTTCATTTTCAGCCGGGCCTGTTCCGGCCCCGAGCTCTCATTGGCATAAGTGTTTGCGCCGGAGAGCGACACGGCCCCGGCGGCCAGCAGTCCCCTGCCCACGAATTTTCTGCGATCCATCGGCCGCACTCCTTTCCAGGTTCAGCGCATCGGAGGATATGGGTATGTTTGGAAGCTTTTGATTTCCAGCTTGGCGCTCAGGCACTAAGTGCGAAATAATTATCAAATTATTCCCGAAAAGGGAGAACTAGTTACACAATTTAACAAATCCAAGGCAGCTAAAACGGCAGTGACTATGAAAAGAATTAAAAGGTTTAAACTTTTCCGTTTTGGTTCAAAAATGTAAAAAAACGGCCCTGACTGAAATCGCATCGGTCAGGGCCGGCCCACCGGTTAAAACTACTCGCTGATCTCCCAGGTTTTGATTTTCGACGGGTCGGTGATGATCTCGAGCTTTCCGGCCAGACTCGAGTTCTGCGGCGACAACTCGGTTGCCACCATGTCGATATTGTCGTTGGGGCAGCGGTAGAGACAGATGCCGCAGGCAACGCAATCCTCGGCGCAGATCTTCACGTAGCTCTCCTCGTGATCCCAGGCGCGGGTCAGGCAAAGCTCCTCGCAGATCTGGCAGCCCACTCCGCAACCGCAGAACAGGCAGCGCTCCGCTTCCTCGACCGCCTCCTCCCGGGTCATGGTGAACTCGTAGGGCTCGAAATTATCTTTCCGCTTATCGCTCCCCACATGCCTTACGGGCACCTTGGGCTTGAGATTGAAATCCGGGTTCCGGTTGATTACGTCCTCCGGATCGACCGGGTGCAGTTCAGGCATGTAATCCAGGAACGCCTGCCCGCCCTTCAAATTTTTATCCAGGGTCACCGCGGCGTTGTGGCCCTCGGCCACCGAACGGATTACCGTTGCCGGTCCCATCGAGGCGTCCCCCGCGACAACGAATTCATTGACCTGAGTCGCTCCGGTTTTTTCGTCGTACTTGAGAGTTCCCCAGTCGGTCATCTCAAATCCCATCTCCCGGGTCCCGAGATCAACGTGCTGGCTGATCGCGGTGATAATCGTGTCGCAGTTGACATCGAACTCGGCTTCTTCCACGGCCTCCGGCGGACGGCGGTCGTCACCCCCGGCAATACCCAGTACGTTGTTGCGCATGCGGATGCCGGTGATCTTGTTCCGGCTGTCGTGCTTGATCTCCAGCGGACTGACCAGGTACATCACCCGCACACCCTCTTCCTCGGCCTCGTACACTTCCTCGGGGATCGAGGTCATCTCGTCCTTGGTGCGCCGGTAGAGCATGTAAACCTTTTTCGCGCCGCGGCGCACGCAGGTCCGCACGGCATCCACCGCGGTAAAACCGCCGCCGACAACTACCACCGTATCGCCGATCGGCAGGTCGACCCCGCGCTGGCGCTCCTTGAGGAACTCGAGCGCCATGTAGTACTGCTTGAGTTCCTCGCTTTCGCCCGGTACGTTCAGCCGGTTGCCGGACTGGGTACCGAATGTCAGCACGAACCCCTCGTATCCCCGGGTCTTGAGCTCGTCGATAGTGAAATCCTCGCCCAGGGCCTTTTCCGTCTCGAACTCGATCCCGAGCGCCCTCAGTGCGTCGATTTCCAGGCCCAGGATCTTGCGCGGCAGACGGAACTCGGGGATACCGTAGCGCAGCATCCCGCCCAGCTTCTTCTCCCGCTCGAACACTTTGACCTTGTAACCGGCCCTGGCCAACTCGTGGGCCGCAGTCAACCCGGAGGGGCCGGAGCCGATCACCGCCACTTTCGTCCCGTGCTTGTTGTCGCTCAGAACCACAGTAGGCTGCCAGCCTTTCTCCTCGGCCATGTCCATCACGAAACGCTTGATCGCCCGGATGCGGATCGGTTCGTCCTTGACTCCCCGGGTGCAGGCGCTCTCGCAGGGGAAGTTGCAGACATAGCCGCACACCGACTGCAGCGGGTTCTTGCTGGTAATCTGTTCGTAAGCTTCCTTGAACCGCTCCTGGGCCACCAGCCGCACATAGGCCTGGGCCGGGACGTGGAACGGGCAGGCGTAGTCGCAGGGAGCGACCAGATACTTGTCTTTCAGCCGGGCGTAACCCTCGTGCAGGGTCAGCTCGGGAGCGGCGGTAACCGATGAGACAACCTCGTCGCGCATCTGGGCTGCATGTTCCACCTGCCGTTTTTCCATGTAATTGCGGAACTCGCGGAAAAATTCGGGGAAATAGCCGAACCCGTATAGAATGGTCGCCGCGCACACGCCCACCAGGTCGGCGCCGGCCTGGATCATCTCCACCCCGTCATGCCAGGTGGTCACTCCGCCGGTGCCGAGGATTGTCGGCTCGGGGCCGACCATCCGCCGCATCATGTAGACATCGCGCAGGGCCAGGGGTTTGAGCCAGCTGCTGTTCATGCAGTACATTCCCTGCTCTTTCTGCAGGTAGATATCGCTCCGGCCCGGCTTGTCCTTGCTGATCTGGGTCAGCGCGAGGCGGTTGCCGACACCGCAGACCATGTCCGCGCCGGCGTCGAAACAGATCTTGGCGATCAGGTGCTGGCGGCTGCCCTCGGGGGTAAGTTTCACGCACAGGGGGATCGACGTCTCTTCCTTGATCGCGGAGATAATCGCCCGCAGCGCCTGGGGGTCCTGGCCCTGGCTGGCCCCGGTTTTACGGATAGCTTTCTCGGGGTCCTCGGCCAGTTCGACATTGAACGACATGTTGGGACAGCACATGTTCAATTCGTTGATATAAGCCCCGGCCTCCTCGAACTTCCTGGCCATGTTCACCCAGCCCTCGGCCCCCTCTTCCGAATAAGTAAAGTTGGAGAAGAGTACGAAATCCGGGATTTCTTTCCGCGCCTGCTCGATCAGCCGGCAGGCCTCGTCGAAATTCAGCCGCTTTTCAGCGGTAAAATAAAGCAGGTGCTGGGTGGGATCCCAGCCGTAGCGCGGCCGCCGGTTGATATATGGCGGAGGGTCGAAAGTGAGCTTGCAGCTTGCCCCCGCCCAGCCGTACTCCGCCGCCCGCTTGAGCTGCGAGAGATACATCGTGGTCGGTCCGCTCGAAACAAAGAACGGGTTGCGGAACCTGACACCGCTCACTTCCACCGGCATGTCGAAATCAACGTCGTCGAAAGGCCTGCGGTTGAGATAGAGAATATCACCGCGAGGTAAATTAGACTTGCGTGGCATTTGCGCCCCTTGCATCAGGAATCAGTTATCGTTTCGGTGGATTATGTAGTTATCAATGGAATTAAGACCCCTATTGTTACAGTGACTTATCTAAGCCGCCCTCTGCGGCACATCAGCTGGCAATCCCGAATCCAGCCCGGAACCGTGCAATTGACAACTAAAAATATAATCATTGGCCGCTGACTGCTATAATTTTTTCAATATCACGGGCAGCCTGCGGCCGATGGTGTTCAAGTTGCAAATGTTCGCCGCCGGCGATAACAGTCTCTCCTGTTACAAGAACCTTGCGCCGGAAGCAATATCTCTGAACTTTTAACCAAGCCGCCACTGAGACCGCCGACTCAATCGAGTCCGGTCTCCCTCCTTATATCAGCCGGAGCCGACCGAACGATGAGCACTTCTCTGACCAGGCGCGGAAGACTGCTGTCTCTGGACGCTTACCGAGGGTTCACGATGTTTTTCATGGCCAGCGCGGGCTTCGGGTTTGCCGTGCTGGCTGACGATCCGGGCTGGCAGTGGCTGGCCCATCAGTTCAGTCACGTGCGCTGGGAGGGGTTTACGCTCTGGGACCTGATTCAGCCCTCGTTTATTTTCATTGTCGGCGTGGCGATGCCCTTCGCCTTCGCCATCCGCACCTCCCGCGGCGAGAGCCGGACCTCGCAGCTCAAGCACGTGGCCAAGCGCTCGCTCACCCTGCTGGTTGTCGGCATGGCGATTGTCTGCGTGCACAAGGACGACGTCCAGATAAACCTGACCACCGTGCTGCAGCAGATCGCGATCGCCTACTTCTTCGCCTTTTTCGTCCTGGGACGGGGCTGGAAAGTGCAGGCGCTGGCCACGCTGGGAGTGCTGGCGGTCCATGCCCTGCTGTTCCAGTTCGGTCCGGGACCGGGCGCCGATGTCTACGCCAAGAACGCCAATTTCGCCGCCTGGCTCGACTTCACCTGGCTAGGCCGCTACGACGGCGGCGGCTACACGAGCTTCAACGCGTTCAGCTCAATCGCCACGGTGATCCTGGGAATCATGGCCGGCGAAATGATCCGCAGCGATAACCCGGAGAAAAAGAAAGTGCTCTGGATGTTCGCCACCGGGATCTGCCTGATCGCGGCCGGCACGGCGCTGCACCCGGTGATTCCGGTTGTCAAGCGGATCTGGACTGCCTCGTGGACCCTGTTCAGCGGCGGCTGGGCGTTCCTGCTGCTGGGTGTTTTCTACTGGATGATCGAGATCAGGAACTGGCGGCGTTGGAGTTTCATCTTCCAGGTCGTGGGCATGAACTCGATTGCGATCTACGTACTCTACCAGATGCTGCGCGGCTCGATAGACAGCTGGCTGTGGGTATTCACCCACGGGTTCCTGGGACCGATGGGCGACATCGGGATCATCCTCCAGGCCTGGCTCGTGCTGGCGATTCACTGTTATTTCGTTTACTGGCTGTTCAAGCGCGAAATTTTCCTCAAGGTCGGCTGAGTTCAGCGTGCCGATGAAAAAAGTATCCGGAAGGAGCGGCAGATATGCGATTAGGTAAGCTGCTGGCTGTCTTGACATTGGCCTGCCCGCTGGCGGCGGCCGCCCAGATGGTGGAGCTGACTGACGAGCAGATGCTCGACAAGATCAAGGGCGGCTGGGTCGGCCAGGTGGTGGGCTGCACCTACGGCGGCCCCACCGAGTTCCGCTGGAACGGGACCTGGATCCAGGACTACGTCCCCCTGCGCTGGGACAGCGAGATGATGTACGAAGCCTACACCGACCATCCCGGCCTCTACGACGATATCTACATGGACCTGGCGTTCATGGCCGTGCTCGCCGAACAGGGCCTCGATGCGCCGGTGAACGAGATGGCGCTCAAGTACGCCAACGCAGGCTTCACTCTCTGGCACGCCAACCAGGCCGGCCGCTGGAATATCCTCAACGGGATCATGCCGCCGGCCAGCGGGCACTGGAAAAACAACCCGCACGCCGATGATATCGACTTCCAGATCGAGAGCGACTTCATCGGCCTGATCAATCCCGGCATGCCTGCTACCGCGCTGGACTACGCGCTGAAAATCGGACATATCATGAACTACGGCGACGGGGTCTATGGCGGCGTGTTCGTCTCGGCCCTCTACGCCCACGCGTTCGTCGAAAATGATATCGTCACCGTGGTGGAGAAGGCGCTGTTGAATTTACCCGAGGCCAGCCGTTACCGCCGCTGTGTCGAGGACGTCCTTGGCTGGTGGCGCAACTACCCCGACGACTGGAAGGAGTGCTGGTTCCAGGTCCAGCGGGAATACACGGACGATGTCGGCTGTCCGGCCGGTGCGCTGCTCCCGTTCAATATCGATGCCGTGGTCAACGGGGCCTATATCGTGATCGGTCTGCTCTACGGCCAGGGAGATTTCGGCAAGACTGTGGATATCTCCACCCGCTGCGGATTCGACTCCGACTGCAACCCGTCCAACGCCGGCGGTGTGCTGGGCACGATGATCGGCTTCGGCAACATCCCGGCCGAGTGGCTGGCCGGCCTCGAGCGGGTGGAAGACCTCAAGTTCAGCTACTCCGACTACAGCCTGAACGATATCTACCGGGTTAACCTGCGGCTGGCCGAGGAACTGGTGATCGAGGGCGGGGGCGAGGTGCAGGGCGGAGTCTGGACGATCAAGGTCCAGCAGCCCAAGGCCCCTGAAACCCTCGAAGTCGCCTTCGAGGGGCTGGAGCCGGCAAGCAGGCGGCGCCTCAGTCACCGGTTGGAAAAATCATGGACAACGCAGTTCGAGGGCCGCGGGTTCGTGATCGACGGCCGGATGCTCAACAACGAGGGCGCGGCCCGCTGCCAGGTCAAGGTGGACGGCGAGGTGATCGAAACTCTCACCCTGGAGGGCGAGTACCGTTACCGCCGTACGCCGCTGTTCTGGTACTACGACCTCGAGCCGGGTCAACATACTCTCGAGATTACCCGCCAGCGCGGCAGCGGGGTTCCCCAGTTGAACCAACTGCTGATTTATCGCTGAGAGAGACCCGTCCGCGAACTTTACAGTCGAAGGGCGCGGCGGCGTGCGCGCCCTTCTTTATTTGTACCGTCTTGCCCTGAGGCTTGAATGCAGCGCCCGACCGGTTGTCTTCTCCAGTGGAGATGCGCGACGGAGTCCGGCTGCCGGCCAATATCTATCGCCCGGACGCCAGGAGACGCTTCCCGGCCCTGCTGATGCGCTCTCCCTACGGCAACGGCGGCGCGGGCAGCGGTGAGGATATTGCACCGGCAACGGACAGACGCTATCTTAAGATAACGGAAATCTGGAGCTTACTTTCGGAGAACTGAAGCGGCAAGTTATGAGCTACCTTGTACTTGCGAGAAAATACAGACCGACTGTCTTCGGCGAGGTGGTGGCCCAGGAGCACGTGACCCGCACGCTGGTCAACGCCCTTGCCGCCGAGAGGATCAGCCACAGCTATCTGTTCAGCGGGCCCCGCGGAGTGGGCAAGACCACCACCGCGCGCCTGCTGGCCCGGGCTGTCAACTGTACGGGCAGTCAGGGCACCGATCCCTGCAACGAGTGCGACAGTTGCCGCGCTATCCTGGCCGGCAACTCGATGGACGTGCTGGAGATCGACGGGGCCAGCAACCGTGGGATCGACGAGATCCGCGACCTCCGCGAGCGGGTGGGCTACGTCCCCAGCAGCAGCCGCTACAAGGTGTATATCATCGACGAGGTCCACATGCTCACCACCGAGGCGTTCAACGCCCTGCTCAAAACCCTGGAGGAGCCGCCCTCGCACGTGATTTTCATGTTCGCCACCACCGCCCCGCACAAGATCCCGCCTACCATTCTCAGCCGCTGCCAGCGGTTCGATTTCAAGGCGGTGCCCACCGCGGATATTGCCGGGCAGCTGGAAAAAGTTTTCGAGGCCGAGGATGTGAAGATGGACCGCGAGGTGGTCGAGATGGTGGCCCGCAAGGCCGAGGGCGCCATGCGCGATGCGCTCAGCCTGGCCGACCAGGTGATCGCTTTCTGCGACGGGGACTACACCGTGGAGAAAGCCTCCCAGGTACTGGGCGTGCTCGACACCGGCCTGTTCCTGCGCCTGAGCGGCCTGATCGAGGCCCGCGACACCCTGGGCGCTGTCGAGTTCGCCGACGAGTTGGCCGGCAACGGCGTCGACCTCGAAGAGTTCTATGCCGAGCTGGCGCGCCACTACCGCAACCTGATCATTTTCCGTCTCGGCGTAAAGGACCCCTCGGCTGTCGATATCCCCGGCTCGCAGGTGAACGCTTACCGCGGCTGCGCACAGAAGTTCGCCCTCGAGGACCTGGTCCGCTCGCTGCAGCTGATCCTCCAGTTCGAAGAAATTTTCAAGTTCAGCGGCCAGCAGAAAATCTCGCTGGAACTGCTGCTGGTCCGTTTGACAATGCTGGACAAAAGTATTAACATTAGCGACCTTTTGACCCGCCTCGACAGCGGTGCGCAGCCGGCTGCGGCAGCCGGCGAACTAAAAAAAAAGAGCGGAACGCTAACTGAGCCGCCGCGCACCACCGGCAGCCCGCCCTCCGGCGGCCCCCGGCTGACCGCCCAGCCCTCGGGGCCCCCCTCTCCTGGGCCACCCGGGGAACAGGAGGAAGCGCCGCGGCTCGAGGAGGTCAAGCTCGACGGGCCGGTGGACCTGGAAGCAATCCAGTCCAACTGGAGCGCGGTGGTGGCCCGGATCAGGAGGGGAAAACAGACACTGGCGGCGCAGATCGGCGAGGCCAGTGCGGTCTCGTTCGAAGGGAATACGCTTAAACTCGAAGTTCCCGCCAAGGGGTACAGCGCTACCAGGCTGAAAGACAGACAAACCCGCAGGCTGATCGCTGATTGTGTGCGGGACACTTTCGGGCTGGACTCGGTGGCGGTCGAGATCGAGACGGTCAGGCCCGCGACGGACCTAGCGGGCGACAAAAAAGACACACAGGAAAATCCGTCGGCCGGGAGTTTCGAGCAGCTCTGCCGGACCAACCCGCTGATGGGCAAAATCAAGGAACTTTTCGACCCGGAGCTGCTCGACCAGTAGCACGCCGGAAGTTCGCCCGATGCAGCCGGTGCGGGCAAATCACCCTCGCAAAGGGGGAGGCAGCCATGATGAACAACCTGAAGCAGATTTTACAGCAGGCGCAGAAGATGCAGGGCCAGTTTCAGCAGATCCAGGCCGAGTTGGAGAACAAGAAAGTCGAGGCCTCGGCCGGCGGCGGGATGGTGCACGCGGTGGTCAACGGGCGGCAGGAACTGCTGGAACTGAGGATCGACACGGAGGTTGTGGACCCGAAAGACGTCGAAATGCTCGAGGAACTGGTCTGCGCCGCGGTCAACAAGGCGCTGGAGAACAGCCGCGAGATGATGGGCCGGGAGATGCGCAAGCTGACCGGCGACGTTCAGCTGCCGGGCATCTTCAACAACCTGTTCACCGGCTGACGGACGAATTATGAGCAGGAGCCTGGAAAAGCTGATCAAGTCTCTGAGCCGCCTGCCGGGGATCGGCGAAAAAACCGCGGGCAGGCTGGCCTACCACCTGCTCAAGTGCCCCGAGGAGCAGGCCCGCCAGCTGTCCGAGTCTATCGGCCAGCTGCGGGAAAATGTCTTTTTCTGTCCGACCTGCGGCAATATCACCGAGGAAGACCCCTGCGATATCTGCCGCGACAAGCGCCGTGAGCGCGAGGTGGTCTGCGTGGTCGAGGAGCCGGCCGATATCCGCGCTATCGAAACCAGCGGCAGCTACCGTGGCCTCTACCACGTTCTGGGCGGACGGCTGAGCCCGCTGGATGGTGTCGGCCCGGATGAACTCTCGCTCGACCGGCTGCTGCAGCGGATAGAGACCAGCAAACCCAGGATCAGCGAGCTGATTGTCGCTACCAATCCCAGTGTGGAGGGAGACGCAACCGCCCTGTATATCCAGCGGATGCTCAACGGTCACCGGGTACGGATCAGCCGGATCGCCTGCGGCCTGCCCGCCGGAGGCCACCTGGAATACATGGACTCGCTCACGATCAGCCAGGCGCTGGAAGGACGGCACAACCTGTGAGCACGCAGACTCCCGACCAGATTGCCCCGGAAACAGCTCCGGATTGCAGCCCGCTGATGCGCCACCTCCCCAATGCGCTCACTGTCCTGCGGATTCTGCTGGCACCGGTCCTGTTCTGGCTGATTCTCCGGGCCGATTCCTACGGCGACTACGTGCTGCTCTATTACCTGTTCGTGTTCGCCGGAATGACCGATGTCTATGACGGCAAACTGGCCCGCAGTCACCGCACTATCACCACTTTCGGCAAGTTTGTCGATCCGGTCGCCGACAAGCTGCTCCTGGTGGCCACGCTGGTCCCGTTTTACATGCTCAGCACCAAAGTGCCGATGTTCCGCATGGTGACCCTGGAGGTCCTGGTGATCCTGTTGGGCCGCGAACTGCTGATCACCATGCTGCGCTATTACTCGATGTGGACCGGGAAAGTGTTCAGCGCCAGCCGGCTGGCGAAGTTCAAGACCGTGTTCCAGATGTTTTTTATCGGCTCGTTGCTGGTTCATCTGGTGCACAGCCGGACGATCGTCGACTACCCTGCCTGGGCGTTCGCCTGGTTCGACTCCTTCCATTACAAACTGAACTGGGTGGTAATCGTGGTGGTGGTGGGCTTGTCGATAGCCTCGGCCATCGAGTATATCGCCCGCAACGTGCCCCAGTTGGCCAAACAGTCCCGTTCATGAATTTTCTTACCAAACTGGTCGCATCCGGTCTGGGTACTGGTTTCAGCCCCGTGGCACCGGGCACCGCCGGCAGCGCTCTTGCCGCCGCCGCCGCCTGGCTGCTGCGCGATCTCTGGTCAGTCCCGCTGGCCCTGGGCCTTTCGGCTATCGCCGCCGCCGCCGGAGTTGCCGCCTGCAACCGGGCCGAACGGTTCTGGGGCCACGACAGCGGCCGGATGGTGATCGACGAGATAGCCGGTCAGTGGCTGACCCTCTGCCTGGTTCCGCTGAACGTCACAACAATTTCAATCGGGTTCCTGATTTTCAGGACGCTGGACATAATCAAGCCGCCGCCCGCCCGCCACGCCGAAAGTCTGCCGGGCGGCTGGGGCGTGATGGCCGATGACCTGGTGGCCGGCGCGCTGGGAGCCGTGATTCTGTGGGGAGTGGTGCGATGGATGTGATGATCCTCTCGGTGGGATCGGAAATACTCAAGGGCCGCACGGTCAATACCAACGCGGCCTATATCGCGGGAAAGCTCTACGCGGCCGGGTTCAACGTGGTGCAGGAACGGACGATCGCCGACGGGGAACGCCTGATCGGCCGGGCGCTGGAGGAATGTTTCAACACGGCGGATATCGTGATCGCCACCGGCGGACTGGGACCCACCCGCGACGATGTCACCAAGCCGGCGGCCTGCAGATTTTTCAACCGCAAGCTGGTATTCGACCAGAAGTATTACGACCGGCTGGAGCGCTATTTCAGGCGGCTGGGTTACGACGGGGTGCCGAAACGCAGCTACGGCCAGGCCGAGGTCCCCGAAGGCGCCGAGGTGCTGCCCAACAGCCAGGGCACGGCGCCGGGGCTGATGCTGGGTGACGGCAGGCGTCTGCTGGTTTTATTGCCCGGCGTGCCCCGCGAGATGAGTCACCTGATCGACGAGGAAGTGCTGCCCCGGCTGGTCGAGCGCTACACCTCCGGGACCCCGTTCTCCGCCGTGGTGCGCACTGTCGGGATCGGCGAAAGCACGATTGCCGAGCGGATCGAGGAGGAACTGGCCGAGGAGGAGCGCGAACTGCTCAACTACTACCCTCACGGCGGATTCGTGGACATTGTCGTGGCCGCGGCGGGCGAGGTTAAGCCGGCACACGGCGAGGTGGTCGCGAAAGTGGCCGGGCATGTCCGCGGAGTGCTGGCAGATCACGTCTACGCCACCGGGGAGAAAGATATCCGGGAGGTGATCGCCGAGCACCTGACAGCCGGGAACCAGACCCTGGCCGTGGCCGAAAGCTGCACCGGCGGCCTGCTGGCGGAGACTCTCACCAACATTCCCGGCGCCAGCACCTGGTTCGCCGGCGGTGCGGTTACCTACTCCAACAAATCGAAAGAGACCCTGCTGGGCGTGCCCGGTAGCCTGATCGAGCAGCACGGGGCGGTCAGCGAGCAGGTGGCCATCGCGATGGCCCGGGGCGCGGCGGAGAAGTTCGCCACTCAGTGGGCTGTCGCGATAACCGGAATAGCCGGGCCCGGCGGCGGAACCGAGGACAAGCCTGTGGGCACCGTGTTCATCGCGCTGGAGACCCCTGTCGGCCAACGCTGCGAACGCTGCGCGTTCAACGGCAGCCGCGGCCAAGTTCGCCACAGGAGTACAATCAAGGCCACTGAGTTGTTGTGGCGGGCTTTGAGGCGGTTATCTGAAAGCTGAGCAAGCAAGCCCTGCCGGCTGACTCTGGTTGCGGAAATCGGCGACGAGACCCCGGAACTCATCCTTACCCCGGTGAGCGGCGAAGCTCTGATCTGAGGCCTGGTTATCGAACCCGTCGAGTGAAATCCCTTTACTTCCTGAAGCTAAAGTGGTACGTTTAGTTGCGCACCCGGGGCGATGAGGGCGGGCAGGTTTATCGCTGACATTGCTGGTATTAAGTCCCGGTCGAAATTTGTTATAGAATCAAATACCCTAAGATTGCCCGACGCCAACTGGAGATGTCCGGGCGATGGAGGTGGAAGAAAATGCTGCCCAATTTAGGCTACGGCGAAATGATCCTGATCGGTTTCCTGGTCCTGCTGTTATTCGGCGCCAAGAGGCTGCCGGAAATCGGCTCATCGCTGGGTAAGAGTATCAAGATGTTCAAAAAAAGTATCAAGGATATTCAGGAAGACCTTCCCAGCGCCGACGATCTCGAAAACGACAGTCCCAGGCCCCGGCCGCAGAACCAGAGCCAGAGCCAGCAGAGCAACTCGTATACCCAGGAGTCGCCGCCCCAGGACAGTTCGCCGGAACATACCAAGGACTGAGCCGGCTGTGTATCCTGCAGTGATAGTGTTTTTGATTCAACGCCGGGCCGCGCGCTGACCGCCGGGTAAATACCCGCGGGCACCGGCCCGGTTTTTTTTGCCCTATCGTCCCTTCCTTTTTCGCTGAACAAGACTGACACGATGAAAATTGGCCTGATCGGATACCCGCTGTCCGGCAAGACAGCCGTGTTCAACACGCTCACCGGCCTTCACGCCCGCACGGACAGTTTCCACTCGGCTGGCAAGCAGGCCAATGTCGGCCTGATCAAGGTGCCGGACGTGCGGATCGACGAGTTGAGCGCGATATACAAACGGAAAAAAACGACCTACGCCGAGATCAATTTCGCCGATTTCGCCGGGATCAGCGCCGACTCCGGCTCCGGCGGGTTCGACTCGCAGTCTTTGAGCCTGATGCGCCAGCTCGATGCGCTCGCGTTCGTGGTGCGGGCGTTCGAGGACGAAACCGTCCCGAATCCCCGCGGGCGGCCAGACCCCGTGGCCGACGTCACCGGGATCGAGGAGGAACTTCAGCTGGCCGACCTGATCGTGGTCGAAAACCGTCAGCAGCGCCTGGGCAAGGAAGCCAGGCAGGGCACGAAGGAATACGAGCTGCTGGAAAAATGCCGCGCCGCGCTGGAGGACGGCCGGCCACTGCGGGATATCGGCCTCGGCGGCGAGGAGGCCAGGGCGCTGACCGGGTTCACCTTCCTCTCGCTCAAGCCGCGGCTGATCCTGGTCAACACGGGCGAGGACGCGCTGGACGACGACCGCGGGGCGGGCGAAAAGTTCGACAACACGATCACTTTCTGCGCGAGTGTCGAGCAGCAGATAGCGGAACTTCAACCCGATGAGCAGCAGGAGTTCCTGGAGGCGATGGAGATATCCGAGCCAGCCCGTCCCAAGTTCATCCGCGCGGCATACGGGCTGATGGAGCTGATCAGTTTCTTCACGGTGGGCGACGACGAGGTGAAAGCCTGGACGATCAAGGCCGGCACACCGGCCGTGGAGGCCGCGGGCAAGGTCCACACCGATATCCAGCGCGGGTTCATCCGCGCCGAGGTGGCCGCCTACGACGACTATATCGTGGACAGGGACATGGTCAAGCTCAAGGAGCGCGGAAAATTGCGACTCGAGGGCAAGAATTACGTTGTACAGGACGGAGACATCATCAATTTCCGGTTCAACGTCTGAGCCGGAGCACTCCCCCCCACCCCCCGACGGGAGCCTGGCGATGAAGACCTGGATCTGCGTAATCTGCGGATATCGCTACGACGGCGAGGAGCCGCCGGAGATCTGTCCCGACTGCGGCGCGCCGAAAGACAAGTTCGTGGAGCTGTGAGGTCACGGCAGGCGAGTAAACAGGCTGGCCAAATGGCCTGCCTCTTTGTTGCTATAGAGCCACTGTAATGCTGCTGACTACGTTCGCTTATATTAAGAACTAGATGATAAATATTGACACAATCTATTAACTGAAATAATTTGAAATTACCTGCCATCTAGAATATAACATTTGGTGGAGTGAATACGAATATTGTCTAAATTTGACAAAAACGGTTCCGATAATTATATTAATAACAGTTCTTCATCCCCGGTTGTGCCTTAGGGCCACCGGGCTCCCCCGGGTTACGATCCGGGGGTTTTTATTTGTCATATTCTTAGCTACCCTTGTTTTATACTTAGACGCACTACTGTCCGGTTAAAATTTAAGGGACAGAGCTATTTGAGGTTGATTAGGTTTTAGGATTTTAAGTTTATCGAATTTCATTCTTAGAACTTCAATGATATCAACGTGTTCCATCAATGTTTCTCCGATAACACGTGTCAGCTCGTGCATGGAATAGGCATATCTGGTCTGGAACTTGATAAAGGCCAGCAGCAGATAATAAATCATCGCGGCCCAGATTTGAGTCATCACTGCATTTTCGCTGGTTCCAAGGAAAGTTTTGATTTTCAAGTTTTGCTTGATCCATTTGAAGAATAACTCTATCTGCCAGCGGTGTTTATAGAGTTCTGCGATGGTAGAAGCCGCCAGCTTGAAGTTGTTGGTGATAAAGACCAGTTCTTTTTTCTTGTTGCTGTCGTAGAAAGTGATCAGCCTCAGTTTTTCAGGATAGTATTGTTGTTGATAGTAGCCTGTTAGGCGTATAGTCTGGTCAGAGATTACGCCTTTGTTTTTAGGCACTTCCTGCTGTCCGGTAACTTCGTATTTAAGGTTCTGTTTCGCCCTGGTGATAAAGGATACCCTGTCTAACTCGAGAGAGTAGAACCAGTTGAAGTCGTAATATCCCCGGTCCACTGTGATTATGCTGTCCGGTAGCAGCTTTGGAAAACCATATCTTTGATCCTTAACAACTTTTACGTCATGGCATCTGCCATCTGTGAGCGTGATAAATGAAGGCAGACAGCCGTTTTGATCAAGCAGAGTATGAATTTTCATGGCCCCTTTGCGCTTGCGGTAACTGGCCCAGGGAAAGGCCGACAAACAAAGCTTGACCAGCGTGGAATCCATTGAATAAAGCGGATTCTTGAACCTGAACTTATGGCCCGGAGCCAGGCTTTGACATTTGCGCAGAAATTCGTAAAACACATCCTTATAAATATCCGCACTGCGCTTGCAGTTGGCATCCGCCAGTGTGCTGCGGGCCACGCTCTACAGGCCAAGGTGGTACCACTTCCGGCGCTGGCTCCCCAGGCTGATCGTTATATCCCGCAAGCTTTGCAAACCCCTGGCCTGAGAGTAAAGCAATACTATAAGCTGTTGCCAGCAGCTAAAACTCTTGGTGTATCTGTCGCCTGTGTAACGCTCAACACTCTGCTTGAAACCATGACCAGAAAGAAGTTGCATAAGCTGACCAAATACTGTATTCCTTCTCATAGGGCTAATCCTCCATTTCTTTATTGGTATTTGACTCCTCCAAGCCAAATCTAATAAGAAGGGGGCTTAGCCCGCTTTGTTTTTATTTTAACCGGACACTACTGACTTAGACGGAAGGATAAAACGATGCAAATGATCATAGAAGAATTAAAAAAAGGTAATCATTCCATAGTTGACTATTTCGTAGCGGCCGAAAAAAAATGGCCAGAGATACTATGTTTTATCGAGAATCTTACCACAGAAGAACTAGCAGAAAAAATATCTGATCGCCAATCGGAATTTATGCTAGAATGTGGAGGAGATACACTTGGCAAAATTATAATGGCTTGGAGTGGATTTGCACATTTTTATTCTTGTCAGGAAGGATTTGGAGATAATGCAAATGGGCGCTACGCTTATAAACTTGCCCAAGCGTTCCAAAAGAGCAGATGCAGTGTTGAAGTGAAAGATACCGCAAAGCAAGCGGCTAATATATATGGCACCAATGATTATGCTTGAGTTTTAGTTATCAAAAAGTGATTTTTTATTCACCCTTTGACAAAGGGGTGTTAAGATACGAAGAATTATATTCGATCAAAAAACTAATGAAATAAAAAAAGGCAGTCCAAAAATGGACTGCCTTTTTTTATGCGGCCCGGTAGCGGAGCAAGGCTCAGAACACCGAGAGCATCAACACGATCCACAGCGAAACCGCCCCGCCGGCCGCCATTACCAGCACACCGTAGCTGATGATCTTCCTGTTGCGTTTTACCATCAGGTACGCTCCCGTAGCAACCAGCACCAGCATGGCCAGCGCACTGAGGTCCATCACCGCCGACCAGACCAGAGTCCAGCCCCAGTTTTTTTTCTCTTTCAGGCCGCTGTGCAGACCGGCCAGCTTGTGGAGGTCGCGCAGGACGAACCAGCCGTCCGTCCTGGTCCGCTTCAACGAGCCGGAGCCGCTGCCCAGCTCGAGGTTGATATCGTAAATGTGGCCGGGCCGGTGCGCCATGACCCGGAGCTTGTTGTTCTCCGGCTCATGGACGAACAGGCTGATCTCGCCTTTCAGGCCCAGTTGCGCCAGGATCGCCTTGGCTTTCTCCGCGCTGTTCCCCGCCTGCGGGACCTCGATCTCGATCTGCTCGACAGTCTCGACGCGCTGCTCCCATGTTTCCCACAGCGGCCAGCGGTGGTTGAGAATAAAACCGCTGACAGCGAATATGATTAAGGGAACGATCAGGATCAGGCCCAGGTAGATATGGATTTTTTTAAGCAGCGGTTCGAGTCTCATCAGCCTTCCCGGTCGAGTTGCCGTTTATCACTCAAAACGAAATTATCAACAGGCTGGTTCCTTGCAAGTATCTTTGATCAACGCCGAGAGCGCCGTTCAGTCCTCCAGCACCCGCAGATATGGTAGAGCTATCGCCCCATACAAGCAAGACAAATTACCCAGCTTGGAAGTAACAATTTTTGTGGTATTTCTTTTTACTTTGTATTTGTCGACTGTCTTGTGCATGGGTCCGGCGAAAAAATCCCAGGCCCGCGCCACGGAGCCGCCGACAACAACGATTTCCGGGTTCAATACGTTCACCAGATAGGCCAGGCCGAAACCCAGCGCCTCTCCCATCTGCGCAAAAATCTCGCGGGCCAGAGCTTCACCGTCTGCGGCCCTGGTGTGGATCTCCGCGCCCGTCAGTTTATTTCCGCCCGCGCGAAAATACTGCTCGGCCAATGCGGTGCCGGAGACCCGGTCTTCGAGGATCCCGTCCCGATAGGGCGCGGTCCAGATTTCGCCGGCGCAGTCATTTGAACCACGCAATAAACGGCCGTCGATTGCCACGCCCAGGCCGAGGCCGGTGCCCAGTGTGATCCCGCAGCAATCAGCGCAACCCACGGCCGCGCCATGGCGCATCTCGCCGAGCAGGAAACAATTGGCGTCCTTTTCCATGGTAACAGGTAAGCCGAGACGCCCGGCCAGCTTCCTGGCGAGAGGATAATCTTTCACAGTGGGCAGGTTAGGCGATTCGTCGAGCAACCCCTTTTTGTACTGGATTGTCGACGGCACTCCGATCCCAAGGCCGGAAACGCTCCCGATCCTGCATCCGTTGCCCTCGACCGTAGCCAGAAAATTGTCCGCGATCCTCTCGACCAGCTCTGCCGGAGCGAGCTTAACCGGCGTGGGAGTTTCAGTTCGTGAATCGAGAATATCGCCGGCTGCGGAGAAAAGGGCGGAACTTATTGTTGTACCGCCCAGATCGACAGCACCGAGCAGCTTGTTCGATGTCTGATGTCCCATGTTCGTTCTTCAACTCCCCTTACTCCGCAAGGAGCATCAACTCCACGGTGCGGAACTCGATCGGATGGCTCTCGGCCTGCAGCGAGATATAGCCGCCGTCGAGCATCAGAGCGCTCCCGCCCTCCAGCAGCCGCCGCGCGTCCTCGTCGCTGTCGTCCAGTTGGGGCCGGGTATACTCCAGCACAACCTGCCCGTCGACCTTGTGCCGGATCAGCTCGTTGCCGCGTACCTCCACCTCCACTGTTACCCACTGGTCACCGTGATAGGTTTTGCTGCTGGAGTTGAGGCAGTGCTGGGTCCAGAGTTCGCCGTCCAGCACCACGTGGGTGCCGGGCGTGCAGAGATTGGCGGTCTGCCGTTCGTTGACACCATCTCCGCCCAGGAGCTGGACCTCGACACTGACCGGGAAATTCTGCTCCACCCTCATGCTCTCCGGGCTCTGGCAGTGGACCATGATCCCGCTGTTGCGAAACGCCCAGCTCTCGCCAGCGGGGCACTGTTCGCCCACGAACCGGTATTCCACGCGGATCAGGTAGTTCGAGAACGGACGGTCGTAGAAAATGTGGCCGAACCTGTTGCCGAAACTGTCGTAGCGGTCGTAGGCGACTTTCATCACGCCGTCCTCCACCCGGAACGTATTGCCGAAATTGTCTCCCAGCTCGCTGCCGGCCAGTTTCACTTTCCACCCCGAAAGGTCCCGTCCGTTGAACAACTGGATCCACTCCCGCGCCTGCTCCTGCTCTTTTTCCGGCGACTGGCTTTGGCCGCAGGCGGCAGCGGCGGCAATAACAAACGCGCATACGACAGCGACAACACTCCGCAACGGTCTCATCATGACTGCCTTTCTCGAAATGTCGGTCGATGGACTGGCTCGCGAAAAAGCGGCGAGGCCTCGGATTAAAACCCCTTGAATCCCTCTTTTTCCAAAAGAGGTTATATGGTCCTTATTCAGTTATGGGAAGCCGGCCTACATTCCCCAGAGATGGCTCGTATTAACCGGTTTACCCTGCAACTTAAGGTAATAAAACAGTTGAGTTTTGTGCTGATTCAGGTGAGCCACCATCTGCAGGAAACGATGACCCAGGATCATCTCGGTCGGGTCCCAGGGCGCACTGGCGGTCTGGCCGGCCAGCTTGTCCTCATCGCATTCAGCCAGCATATCGAGGGCCAGTTGCTTATCTTTCGCCAGAAGCTCCTTTGCTTCCCTGACACTTCCTAGACTCGGCAGCTTCTCTGCCGGTGGCAGCATCAGCTCGGGGGATAAATCTTCAATATCCGTGCCTTCAGGCATCCCCCAATCACCGGTGATAAACCCGCGAATTGGCTGGCCGCAAGCGGCAGCGATGTGCATGAGAAGCTGGCCGGT
>VRUH01000010.1:100218-101952 GCA_019456185.1 Candidatus Glassbacteria bacterium
GGTAGTCATCCAATTATTTTCAGTGGAAGGCTTCCAGTCGAGAGTGTCGTCAGCAACCAGGTCCAACAGCCCGTCAGTCACTTTGTAAGTATACTCGATCTCGTTGCTCAGCAACTCTTTCCAGCTCATTGTATTCTCCTTATCATCATTTCAATAAGTAATGGACCGCCCGGATGCCCCCCGCGGGCGGGGGGTGGGGCTGTGTTGCGCCCAAACCTACCTTAACTTCTCGTAGGCCGCTTTCATCAGCGCGGCGTCTTGCTCCAGGTTGGGGCTTTCGCAGACCACGGTGCCGCCGACTCCGAATTCTTTCAGCGCCTGCAGCAGTTCCTTGTATTTCAGGTCGCTTTCGGTCAGCACCAGGTGACGGCGCTCCCCCTTGGCGCTGTACTCGATCCCCGAGACATGGATATGCAGCCGGTCGAGATACTCCCGGCCCAGCCCGCTGCTGATCGCCTCCAGGGTGGCGCAGAACTCCTCGTAGCTGTTCTCCTCGCCTCCGCTGCGGGCGTGGTTGTGGGCGAAATCGATACAGGGGTGGACACCGTCGAGGTCCCGGCAGATGCGGATCAGCTCCTCCAAACTGCCCCACTGGGTCGCTTTACCGGTCAGCTCTGGGCTCAGCTTCGCGCTGTCGATCCCCTCTCGGGCCATCTCTTCCAGGATCCCCTCGACAGCCCGGCGCACAACGCCGTAGACCTGTTCCGGGTCCTGCTTCATGAAAAACGCCGCGTGGAACGTAAAACTCTCGGCCCCCATCCAGTGGGCGGCGCGCGCTGTGTTGAGCACGCGCTTGATACTGGCCTCTTTCTTCTCGGGTTCGGCGGAATTGAGATTGATATAGTACGGGCCGTGGCAGGTCAGCGCCACGCCGAGCTTCCGGGCTGTCTCGCCGTAGAGCCGGCATTTCTCTTCCCCGGTCCGCACCCCGTGGACAAACTCGACCTCCAGGTTGCCCAGTCCCAGCTCGGATATCCGCCTGATCCCCGAAAGCACACTGCTGTCTTTCGCCGAATGAGGCACTCCGCCGGTGCCGAACAGTAACTCAGCCACTTATCTATCCTCCCTCATTCTTTTATTCCTGAGCAGATAGTGCAGCGCGAACACCGCAATCATCCCGTAGCCCACGCTGAATTTCCAGGCGGCGCCCGGCGCCACCAGATCGGTGAACTGGCCGGCCACGATCTGGCCGCTGTGGATCAGCCCGAAATATGCGAACGCGGCCGCGACCATGCACCAGTATATAACGCGCAGATAATCCTGCTCGATAAAATAGACCGTGATCGACGTAAGGAACATCGCGCTGAACAGAAAGCCGCCCGCCAGGTTCATCAGCCCGCCCAGATCGAAATCCAGCATTCGCTTGAACTGCTCCGCAACGGAAATATCGAACTGTCCGCCGGTGGCGACAGTCATGCTGAAACCGACAATCAGCAGACCCCAGGCCGCGATCGGCGGGATCAGGCCGACACAGACCGCCGGGAAATGGCTTTGCGGGACCGCCTGGAACGCCTGGGCGGTCATGATCACTCCGATATAAAGCAGGATCGGGTAGGCGCTTTCCGGCGGGATCAAAGCAACCAGTACGCCGATTCCCCCGGTCAGGCAGATCAGCGTGATAACGACACCGTTGAGCAGACTGTAGCCGGAGCGGCTGCCGAGGGCTTTCCAGCCCGGATGGCCGATATAGACCGTGGTTGGAAAACAACTGCCCAGCACTGCGCCCAGCAGGGA
>VRUH01000011.1:0-43965 GCA_019456185.1 Candidatus Glassbacteria bacterium
TCTGCTGATTTCACCGGGGGCCAGGCCGGAGTGAGCTGTTTCACGTGCCACGACGGTCCCAGCGGTCACCCGGCGGCCGGCTGGCTGGATGCCGCCGGCGAAAATTTCCACGGCCTCGACGCCTCCACCCGCGGGCTGGATGATTGCGCCCGCTGCCACGGGGCGGATTTTAGCGGCGGACTCAGCGGCCAGAGTTGCTCGGAGTGCCACAACAGTGAAAGCGGGCACCCGGCCACAGGCTGGCTGGACAAGACCCACGAGGATTTCCACGGCGGCAGGATGGCCGGGACCGGACTGGACTACTGCGCCGGCTGCCACGGCAACGATTTCACCGGTGGCGACGCAGGTGTCAGCTGCTACACCTGTCACGACGGTCCCAGCGGACACCCGGCCACAGGCTGGCTGGATGCCGCCAGCGAAAATTTCCACGGCCTGGCCGCCAGCAGCCGCGTGCCCACGGCCTGCGCCGCCTGCCACGGAGAAGACTACAGCGGCGGAATAAGCGGCCAGAGCTGCACTGTCTGCCACGCCTCGGAGAGCGGGCACCCGTCCCAGGGGTGGATGGATACAGCCAGCCAGAGTTTCCACGGCGTGCGCCTGGCGAGTTTCGGACCGGAATACTGCGCGGGCTGCCACGGAGAAGACTATCAGGGCGGTTATGCACAGCTCGGCTGCTCGGTCTGCCACGACGGCCCCAGCGGCCATCCCAAGACCGGCTGGCTCAGCTCCACGAATGCCGATTTCCATGGACTGGACGCATCGAGCCGCGGTCTGGCTGCCTGCGCCGCCTGCCACGGCGAGGACTTCACCGGCGGGATCAGCGGCCAGAGCTGTACGGTCTGCCACGCCAGCGAAAGCGGGCACCCGGCTACCGGCTGGCTGGACAAGACCAATAACAGTTTCCACGGCGACCGTACCGAGACAATGGGCGCCACCTACTGCGCCGGCTGCCACGGGGCGGATTTCACCGGGGGCGATGCCGGAGTGACCTGTTTCACCTGTCACGGCGACGTCTGGTCCGAAGATTAAGAAAAGTTCAGCTGATCGCCGGACCCTGCGATTCCCCGGGGTCCGGTTCATTGAGAGGAACGGTTCACCTAAAGAGCGGCGGGGACGGAAGTCGCTTCAGGGAGAACGTATCAGCAAGCCCGGTACTCTCCTGTAGAGGGCCGGTATTCACAGATCACTAATTGTCTGTATCTATTGTCTGGATCTAGATATATTATATAAAATTGAACTCTGCTGCACGCTAAGCCGAAAGGAACCTGCCTGATGGCCGGAGGCAACGATACCGGACGGAGAAATTTTCTGAACTGGCTGCTGGGCGGCGGCGCCGTCACGTTTCTGGTGGCGGTCACCTACCCTGTTTTCAAGTTTCTCACCCCGCCGCCCACTCAGGATATTTCGGTGGAAGCTGTCAGCGCGGGCACCGTGGACGATTTCGGGAACAACAGCAGCAAGATCATCAAGTTCGGCAGCCGCCCGGCGCTGGTGGTCCGAGACCAGAAGGGCGAGTTCAAGGCATATATCGCCATCTGCACGCACCTGGATTGCACTGTCCAGTACCTGCCGGACGATTCGACTATCTGGTGTGCCTGCCATAACGGCAAGTACAACCTGAACGGGATGAATATCAGCGGCCCGCCGCCGAGCCCACTCACCGCGCTGCAGGTAAACGTGCAGGACGGTGAAGTATTCATTTCCGAGGAGGCCTGAGCAGATGTCGCTCAAGAAATACTACGACCAGGCCTACGGCTGGGTCAACGAGCGGATCGATGTTGACGGGATAATCAGCTTCATGCGCCATAAGGAAGTCCCCGCCTCCAGCGCATCGATTTGGTACTATTTCGGCGGCGTCAGCATGTTTCTGTTCATCGTCCAGGTGATGACTGGAATCCTGCTGCTGATGTACTACCGTCCCGGGCCGGACAGCAGTTACGAGAGCCTCAGGTTCCTGGTCAGCGAGGTCCATTTCGGCTGGCTGGTGCGCGATATTCATACCTGGAGCGCCAACCTGATGGTGTTCTTCGTGTTCGTGCACATGTTCAGCGTCTTTTTTCTCAAGAGCTACCGCAAGCCACGCGAGATGACCTGGATGAGCGGCATGGCGCTGCTGATCCTCACCTTTACGTTCGGCTTCAGCGGCTACCTCCTGCCCTGGAACGAACTGTCCTTTTTCGCCACCAAGGTGGGCACGGACATGGCCGGCAGCATACCGGTTATCGGCGAGTTCATCCTCCGGCTTCTCCGCGGCGGCTCGGATGTTACCGGCGCAACGTTGAGCAGGTTTTTCGGCCTGCACGTGGCGATCCTGCCCGGTATCACAACCATGGTGCTCGCCTTACACCTGTTCCTGCTTCAGCGCCAGGGAATGAGCAAGCCGATGAGCATGGAACACCTGCCGCCTGAGCAGCAGCGGGTGATGCCGTTCCTGCCGAATTTCGTGCTGCGCGAACTGATATGCTGGATGTTCGCCCTAGCGATTATCAATTTCCTGGCCGTGTTTTTCCCCTGGGAGCTGGGAGTAAAGGCCGACCCATTCGCTCCGGCCCCGGCCGGAATCAAGCCCGAGTGGTATTTCTTGTTCATGTTCCAGACCCTCAAGATGCTCCCGCCCCATATCGGGCCGCTCGAGGGTGAGCTGGTGGGGCTGGCGGTGTTCAACCTGGGGGCGATAGCCTGGTTCTTCCTGCCGCTGTGGGACAAGTGGAGCGGCACCGAATCGCCCAAAGCCAGGCTGATTACCTGGATGGGCACCGGCATCGTGGCCTTTATCGTAATCATGACGGTTGTGGGCTACATGGTACCCTGAGCCGTTTTGCGTGTGTTTACCGCCGGCCCGGCGTGGGCCGGAAGGACGATCCTGATGAGTAAAAAGTCGGTAACAGCATTCGTGGCAGCCTGTCTCCTGGCGCTGACAATGCCTCTCGCCGCCCAGCAGCGGAGTTCATCGCAGCAGGTGAACAACTGCGAAAAATGCCACGGCAAGCTGATGCGTAAATACTCACAGCCGGTCAAGCTTTACGAACAGGACATCCACAACAGCGTCGGCATCCTCTGCAGCGACTGCCACGGGGGCAACCCCTCCAACGAGCGCCGTCACGACCGCGAAGATCCCGCTCAGGATTTTCTCGGCGTTACGGAACCGGCGGATATTCCGCAGATGTGCAACAAATGCCACGGCGATGCGACCTACATGCGTTCGTTCAATCCTTCGCTGCCCGTGGACCAGATGGAGAAATATGTCACCAGCCGCCACGGTCAGCTGCTGCTGGAAGAGGGCGACACGCAGGTGGCCCAGTGCGTGAGCTGCCACAGCGTCCACGATATCCGCCGCGCCGGCGAGCCCGGTTCCCCGGTCTATCCGCCGAACCTGCCCCAGACATGCGCCAGGTGTCATTCCGATGCGGAACACATGGCCGACTACGGGATTCCGACCGACCAGTACGAGCAGTTCGCCTCCAGCGTGCACGGAGTACCGCTGCTGGAACGCGGCGATGTGGCCGCGCCGGCCTGCAACGACTGCCACAGCAACCACGGGGCGTTTCCGCCCGAGGTCAGCGATATCTCCGCGGTCTGCGGTATGTGCCATGTTAATAACCAGACTCTCTACCGCCAGAGTTTCCACGCCGAGTTTTTTGAAATGCTGGAAAGCCCGGGTTGCGTCACCTGCCACGGCAACCACGGTATCGCACCCCCTGACGACGCCATGCTCGGTGAGGGCGATGAGTCGGTGTGCGGCGCCTGCCACGAGCAGGAAGCAGACGATCCCGGTTTTGCGGTCGGCCTGGCGATGAAAGCCACGCTCGACAGCCTGACGACGCTGATAAACTCCGCCGAGGAGTTGGTGGAGCTGGCCGAACAGAAAGGGATGGAGACATCCGATCTCGCTTTCCAGCTTCGCGACATGCGCCAGAGCTACACCCAGGCCCGGACCCAGGTGCACACGTTCGACGACTCCATCGTAGCGGCCTCAGTCCGCCCGGGGCTGGAGCTGGGCCACCAGACCGCCGCCGAAGCCAAGATGCTGCTGGAGGAGCACAAGAGCCGCCGCTGGTGGCTGGCCGGGGCCACCCTGATCCTGCTGATGGTGATCGGCACGCTGTACCTTAAGATGCGTGAAGTTGAGGGCGGGCAAAGATGACCCATGGCTGTTTTTGAGGCTGGTAATAGTTTGTCTTTTGTCCATTGACTTGGCTGATTTTTTTTGTTATTATGGTTTGTATTACAAACTGGTTTGTTTTGATATTACCTTTTTCTGGAGGAAACCGTGCAAAATCAACCGGATTTGATAAAGCTACAACGTAAGTCGTTCCTTCATCTGGAGCAGGACGGCCTGATGGAGATATATGGCGGCCTGTTGATCATTGCAGCGGGCCTGTTATGGAAATCTATTTTTGTGATTCTAATAATAAGTTTAGCAGGTGTACTTGGTCCCCGGTTTGTTGAGGAGTTCAGGAGAAAGTACACTTACCCTCGGATCGGCTATGCAAAATTCATCAATAGTGGCCAAGACCAGAGAGTCATCTTTGTTGTCTTGTTCTTTATCATTTCATGCATTGTTTTCGCAATAGTATTCCGATTGAAACTTGATAGTAGTGATTTTCTTCATTATGGGGGCATATACCTGCCTGCTTTGGGTGGTGTGGCTATGGCGGCAGGTTGTATTGTTTCGTATTATAAATACGGCACTTACAGGTACCTCCTGTACTTTCCAATATGTCTTGGCCTTGGTATTTACTTCTCATTCTTCAATGCCTTTCCCATCGACACTAAATTATCCGCCATGCTGCTCGCTGTTGGCTCTCTAATCCTTTTGACAGGATTGCTTGTTTTTTACCGGTTTGTACGGAAAAACAGGTTGCATACAGAGGTAGAGTTCAATGGGCAGTAAAAAACAGACCAAAGAGCATCTGCACACCCTGGCGGAAATCGACAAGCTGATCCACGAGCCGGCGCGGCTGCTGATCCTCTCCCATCTCTATGTGATCGAGGAGGCCGATTTCCTGTACCTGGAGCAGCAGACCGGCCTGACGCGCGGCAATCTCTCCACCCACCTGAGCAAACTCGAGGACGGCGGGCTGGTGGAGATCGAGAAAGGGTACGTCGGCAAAATCCCCAGAACAGTGGTCAGGATGAAGCAGGACGGCCGCGCGGCGTTCGCCTCGTACCTGCGGCAGATGAAAAACGTGATCGACAAGCTGAGCGAATGAACTGCCCCCCTCGGGGAGCACCAGCGTATGGGGGCGGGCGGCGCCGGTGCATTTGCACCGGCGTCCGTGCGGACAATTCTCCGCACGGATGCGCGCACGCTTTATGCGCGCGCCGCCCGCCCCCAGCTCACGTGTTCCGCAAAATGCTTGGGGCTATTCTATGGCTGATACACAGAAAAGGCGGCGGCCCTCGATGGGCCGCCGCCTTTTTACAATCAACATGCTTGAGAGAACTGGCTTACTTCAGCATGACCATCTTGCGGGTCTGGGTGAAGTCTCCGGAGACCATGCGGTAGAAGTAGACACCGCTGGAAACTTTCTGCCCGTTCTCGTTGGTGCCGTCCCAGAATACGGTGTAGGTGCCGGATTCCCTGGCGCCGTCCACCAGGGAGCGGACCAGGCGGCCGCGCACGTCGTAGACCTTCAACGTAACCTGGCCGGCCTTGCCCTCGGCCACCGCGAACTGGATCGTGGTGCTCGGGTTGAACGGGTTGGGAGCGTTCTGGCCGAGAGTGAAAGCCTTCGGCAGGCTGCTCGCACCGCTGCCGTCACCGAACAGTGCGACCTGGAAGGCCGCTGCCTGCTCGCTTGTCAGCTCCAGCTGCTCCATCACGCTCTGGACATACTGGATCTGATCGGCGCTCAGGTCCATCCGGGTGTGGATCAGTTCCACGCCGCCGGTCGCGGCCAACATCGTGCCGCCGCAGGAGCCGGCCCACATATCGCTCAGAACTTTGAGCACGTCGTTGAAGTCATAGACGTAGTCGCCGTTGCGATCGATACAGGCCTGGGTGTTGTCCTCGGCGCCCATCAGGATCAGCTTGACAGCGTCGGCGATACCGAGCTTGCCGTCGCCGTTGATGTCGCAGCTCAGGCACTCGGCACTGGCGAGCACGCGCTCGAGAGCGTCAGCCAGCAGGGCGACGGACATTGCCGGATTGTGCACACCCTTACTGCCATCGTAGTCGACGATGTACCAGTTGAATGCTGCTGTCAACTGATCGGGTGTGATGTAGTTGTCCAGCACGTCGGCGCTGTCGTATGCGGGCAGACCTGCCAGACGGCCGCTACGGACTACAGGAAGTCTTACCTGCAGCTCGTTGAGCATCAGGCTGACCTTGGTCTGCACGCCGTGATAATCGAAATCCTCGCCGATGCCGGGATGGCACTCGGTGCAGGCGTCGGTGAGGTGAACATCTTCCGTCATTACCACGGTGTTAACCGTATCGCCGGCGGAACGGTGCATCTTGAAAGTATGCCCGCCAACGATATTAGCCAATTCACCTTCGGCTTCAGCCATGTGGCAGTTGACGCAGCGCTTTTCATTCAGCGTGCCGTGAGGATTACTGGCAGGCATCGTCTTGTCGGGGTTCATCCAACCGGCCATGTTGTCCAGCATCTCGGTCTGGTGCGAATGGTGAGGCACCTTGCCGGGATAGTCCCTGCCATTGCGGAAGTGATGGCAGACCGTGCAGGCCTGTGACGCGGTACCGTCGGTCTTGTACTTCGGCTCTCCGGTCTCATCGTCCAGGTAGCTGTAATCGCCTGCAAGGCGGAGCTGGTGTTCCACGGTCTCTTTGTGCGGATCGTGGCAGACAACGCAGGACTGGCCGTTGGGAACCGTGTACGGAGCGGTGAGTTCTACCTGCTCGATATTCTGCTCGAAGAATCCCTCGGCGGTGTGGCAGCCCACGCAGGAGCCGCTCCCGGCGAAATGCTCATCGGGCGAGACATCGCTGCCGTGCGCAGAGGTAACCCACTGGGTCGCCTGTGGATGGTGGCTCGGGGAGTCGTGGCAGTATTTACACAGCTCGCCGGACTTGGTAACCGAAAGCTTGGTTACGTTGGACGGGTGCTCGCTGCCCGGGCCGTGGCAGGACTCGCACTGCACGCTGGCCATCTCGGCCGTGGCCGGGTAGTTGTCCACCAGGTCCTGATAGTTGCCGACCATCAGGCTGTCGGGATAGAGCCAGCCCTCGGCCAGAGCCTCGTCATCGAAGCCGCCGTTGACAGCCATCGAGTCGGGATCGTAACCGGTTGTGTGGCAGCTGTTACACGACTCCCTGATATGGCTGCTGGTCACGCCGTCCAGGTCGCGCTCGGTGATCGTGGCGTGGCCGGTGGCCAGCCAGTCGGTGTGCTTTTCCGCGTGGCACAGTGCGCAGTTGCCGGCGGTGATACCGACATAGTTGGCGCCGTTGATCACCTGCGTGGCCGTGCTTGCCGCACCCTCGCCATCGGTGTAATCCAGGGTAACGGTGTACTCGCCGACCATGTCAACCACGAAATACACTTCGCGGTCGGTGGTGCCGCTCAACTCGGCCGCGGAACCCACCGGAGCGGTCAGGCTCCAGGCATAGGTTCCTTCGTGAAGGCTCATCAGGTAGGACGGCTGCCCTACGCCGATCACCGACAACGGAGCTGCACGCTGGGTCGTCAGTTCGTAGCGCTCCACGTCCTCGTCCGAGTAACCCTTCAGCTTGATCTGTGCATCGTTGGCAAATGCCGCCGATGTCATCAACAGACACAAGCTGAGCGTCATTAAAATAAGCATCAATTTCCGGGACATTTTACCTCTCCATTTTAATGGAGCAACTCTTAAAAACGTATCGCGGGAGCGAATACACCCGCTGAGGGTGGGAAACATCCGGGCCTGGAACGCTCACTGAACCGGGCCCGGTTAGGGGAACATGGTTGACGTCCCCTGATAGTAACTGCTCTGCTGCATATGCCTCCTTATTCAGTGGTTTCACGTTTCGGGTCGAAGCCTTCTGTCAATTCAGGACAACTCGGCTTCCAGGATTCGGCTCACTTCATTCTCATCGAGACCGTAGAGATCCACCAGACCTGAGCGAACCATCGCCGGACCCCCTGAGAAACTTCCCGTTGGTGACGCGATAGAAAATCCTCTGCCCCTCCTTGCGGGAAGTGATAATTCCCCGGTCCTTGATGATCCGCAGGTCCCGGGAGACACTTGACATGCTCACGATAGCCGAGCATGCAGAGAATTTTCAACCTGATGGCATTCCGGAAAACAGAGCAAAAATCCGCCTGGTTACTGAACAACTCGTCGAGACAGACGCCTTGCGGGGTTAATGTCATCGATTCAGCCATGGTACCGTTTTCCACACGAAAAGATAAATGATTCTCAATCTCTTCAGAAAATGCCGGCTACTGGTGCATTTCCCCTCTTAAAAGGATATTCTAAATTACTAAATTGATAAAACTTTGTCAATAGTAAACCCTGATTTAATTTACTCGAACAAGCTCCAATGTTTTTTCCAGTGCTGCATTGCCAGAGGCTTTTTTCCATTTCTTTCAACGGAATCCGGCCCGAAAAGATTACCTGTCATTAACTATCAGATCCGCTACCTGGGACCCGCATTGAAATATTGACCTGACGCGGCAATTGCTTTATCAATTAAGCTGCTTTTCCCCACGGTATCGTCTTGTCGTCAATCTGACGGATTCCGCGTGATGTCATGCAGTTCCTACATTCGCCGGCTCCTTGTATCGATAAGCCTGGCGGCCGCTGTTTCCTCGACCCCTGCTCCCGCGGCGGCCTGGGACAGAGGTACGGTCGCCTATGGCGGCCCGCGCGCCGAACTGGCTCCCGTTCTGCCGGATAGTTCCTCTCATCTGCTGGGAGGTTCCGTTTCCGGACCGAAAGTGGGGATCCGGATTTCAAACCTGACCGGCCGGAGGATTGAACGCGCGTTCCTGTATCTCGGGATCACCGATTTCAGCGGCCGCGGAATCCAGGACTTCAAACTGGAAACCAGCCTGAACGCCTCCGGGGATACCGTGCTTTATGTCGATGCGGACGGGCTGGCCGGCTTGCCTGGGTTTTACGACGTTCGCGCGCTGCTGTTCAACAGCGGACAGGAACTGGGGGAGCTGGAGTTCTCGTTCGGCTACGATCTGACCGGCCTTGACCACGACTACTCTCCCCCGCTCGATTTCGACAGCTTCTGGCGGGCCACGCTGGACAGCCTGAACGCAGTGCCCCCGGCACTCAGCACTGTTCCGGACAGCGAACGCAGCAGCGACGAGGTGGAAGTTTACCGGATCAGCTACTCCAGTCTGCATGGGGTCCGGGTAGACGGTTGGCTGACATTGCCGACCGCCGGGAAAGGTCCCCTCGCGGGTCTCGCCTTCTTTCCGGGTTACAGTTCCGGGCGGATCAGTCCGGCGACAGACTACTCACGGCGGGGCTATGCCGCAATCAGCATCCAGGTCCGGGGTTATGAGGTTGACCGGGAAAGCTACCCCGAGAACAACAGCCGTTACATGACTATCGGTTGTGAGCGGCCGGAGAGTTATATTTATCGCGAGATCGTCTGTCACTGCCTGCGGGCGGTCGATTTGCTGGCCGCTCGCCCGGAGGTTGACGAAAACCGGATCGGTGTTGTGGGCGGCAGCCAGGGCGGCGGGCTGGGCCTGCTGGTGGCTGGGCTCGACCCGCGGGTCGCCGCGGTGGTGGCAAGTGTGCCGTTCCTGACCGACTTCGAGCGTTCGATGACGATGAGCGGAGCGCCGTTCCGCGACCTGGTGCGCTATATCGAGCAAAAGCCCGGCAGCCGGGATCAGGTAATGAACACCGTGCGCTATTTCGATACCGTCAGCCTGGCCGGCCGGATCAAGGCCCCGGTGATCGTTTCGGCCGGGCTGTTCGACCGCACCTGCCCGGTGCCTTCAATTTACAGGATGTACCACGAACTTGGCTCGGTGGACAAGCGGATTGAAATCTATCCCTGGCTCGACCACCTCGAGGTCGGACGTCCGTTCATGCCCGTGGCCCGCCAGTGGCTGGCCGCCCATCTGCCGCCTTATGGAAATTGAACTCTTTAAAACTCAGACGAGGTATCCCGACTTACGATGGACATTCCCGGATTAGATAATTTCCTCCAGGGCCGGTTCATGGGGCAGGAAATCTACCGCTACCTGATGGCCTTCGGCGTGGTGCTGGCCTCGCTGGTGGCCCGCCGCGTGTTCGACAAGGTGATCTCCCGCACCCTGCGTCGCTGGGCGGAAAAAACATCGTTCAAGTACGATGATATCCTGATCGAGTCGCTGATCCCCCCGGTCAACGCGCTGGTGTTCAGCCTGGGTATCTTTTTCGCTATATTCAGTTTCAGGCTGCCGACCGACCCCTACGACTTGCCGCGGACAATCACCCAGGCCTACCATGTCACTCTCTCGCTGATCGGCGTCTGGGTGGCGTATCGCCTCTGCGACCTGATCGCCGAGGTCACCCGCAGTTTCCTGGCCCGGCAGGACGAGGAGCTGGCCGACCATTTCACTCCGCTGGTCCGCCAGGCGATCCGGGTCACGGTGACGCTGGTCGGCGGTATCATGATCATTCAGAACCTGGGCTACTCGGTAACCAGCCTGGTGGCCGGCCTGGGGATCGGCGGCCTGGCGATCGCCCTGGCGGCCCAGGACACGGTGGCCAACCTGCTCGGCACGGTGGTGATGTTTACCGACAAGCCATTCAAGATCGGCGACTGGGTCAAGTTCAACGAGGTTAACGGGTTCGTGGAAGCGTTCGGTTTCCGCAGTGTCAAGGTGCGCACCTGGTCAAATACCCTACTCTATGTCCCGAACAAGATGGTGACCAGCGAGATAATCGAAAACTGCACCAGCATGCGCAAGCGCCGGGTCAAGATGACCGTGGGAGTGCAGTACGACAGCCCGCCGAAGGCGGTGAGCGAGCTGGTGCGGCGGATCGAGGAGCTGCTGAAAAACGACGAGGGCGTGAACCAGGAATACATGCTGGTCAAGTTTACGGATTTCGGACCCAGCTCGCTGGATATCTTCATCTACTATTTCACCTCCAGCACTGTCTGGGCCGAGTACCTGGAGGTCCGCCAGCGGATCAACCTGGCGATCATGGAGCTGGTGGAAGAACTCGGTCTGTCGTTCGCATTCCCCAGCCGGACGCTCTATTTCGGAAACCGGCTTGAACTCAGCGATTCGCGCGGCGACCTCCGCTCCGGCCATCCCGGCGGCGATTCATGAAAACGGTACCGTTAACCGGATGCGGTAACAATGCGGCTTCTCACCATTGACTGCGGCACCTCGAGAATCAAGGCAGGCGTATTCCATACCCCTAAGAAACTCAGAGCGCAGGGCCTGCTCTCAGGCGCCGTGCGTGCGCCGCTGCGGCTGTGGATCGAGGAGCTGACGACCGTCCCCACCGAGGGCACACACGCCAGCCGCGACCGCACCCGGATCGACGTGGACAGTTACATGGACCGGGTCATCCGCCTGATCTGGCGGGTGGTGTCCGAGCTGAAAGAAGACGGGACCACTATCGATGCGCTCTGTCCGGCATTCAGCTGCCCCTCGCTGGTGGCGCTCGACAACCACCTGCGGCCCCTGCATCCGGCCCTGACCCATGTCCACCGCGAGAGCATGCCGCACGCCCGTGAGCTTGTCAGCCAGATCGGCTGGGAAAACTGGCTGAAAAAAGCCGGCAACCTCCCGCTGCCCGGATCGATTACCGCCAGCAGCATGCGCTGGCTGGCCGCGCACCAGCCCCATGTCGCCGCCGTAGCCGCCCACTGGGTACAGTTGCACACGGTTCTGCTCCTCCGCCTGACCGGCGAACTGATTACCGACCATACCCAGGCAGCCTACACCGGGCTTTACGATTGCAGGGGAGCAAGCGGCTGGCTCGACGACGGGTGGCTGGAGCAGTTGGGCGTCAGCCGGTCCCAGCTCCCCGAGATCGTCCCCGCCGACTCGATCGCCGGCAAACTCACCAGGCAGGCCGCCGCCGAAACGGGTCTTAAAAAGGGTATCCCGGTAATCACCGGCGGCGCAGATATTCCCACCGGCCTGCTGGCCGCGGAGGAACTGCAGGCGGACTGCGCGCTGAACATGAGCGGCAGCAGCGAGATCGTGGCCGCCAGTTGCGAGGGATGCCCGGAACCCGGCGAAAAATACCTGATCCGGCCGCACCTTCAGCCCGGACGATGGACCGTGGTGGTTGTCAGCCCGGTGGGCGGCGAAACCCTCTGCTGGTTCCGCGACAGGTTCTGCCGGGAAATCAGCCCGGGCAGGTTCTGGGACTGGGTGATGAAGCTGGAGGAAAGCGTGGACTCGGTGATCGGCAGCCAGTTGCTGGAGGAGGAGCAGGGCGAGAGCCTTGAATTGCTGCCCCACCTCTTCGGCGACATGCACAGTTTCCAGCAGCGCAAGGCCGGGTTCGTGGGGCTTACCAGCTCCACCACTCGCGAGGACATGCTGTGCGCCGTGCTGGCCGCTTACAGACGCTGCCTGCGCGAGGCGGGACGTGACGTGGCCGCGGTGGTGGCTCGGCCCCTGTACGCGGCGGTCACCTCCGGCGGCTTCGATATCGCCTCGCTGGCCCACCACCGTCGCAGCGCGTTTTACCGCTCCAACCTGTTTCCGCTCGAAGCGGCGGTGATCCGCGGCGCGGCTGTGCTGGCTGCCCGCGCGCTGGAAAGATCCTGATTATTTAACTTATTCAACAACCCGGGAGAGTTACCTCCTTAGCAACAAAACGGGCGCACCCATGTGTGCGCCCGCGTTGCTGTTATGCTCATTTATGCCGACAGCCCGCTCAGACCCCGAACACCCAGCCGGGCACTTCCATCCGTGCGCCCTTGGTGGGATCGACTATCTGGTTGACCCGCAGGTCTCCCACCAGGTTCACCAGCGCGCGCGCCTCTTTTTTATCCCGTCCGCTGACCGCGCTAAGCAGTTCCACCATGTCGTCGGCGGCCTGCCAGCAGGCCTCGTTCAGATCCTTCATCGCGCTGACCGTGGCGACAAACTCCCGGCGCAGGATCACCGGCCTGGGCGACAGCGGCTCCGGCAGGGCGCGGAACCTGGCCAGGACCATCGAATCGCACTCCAGCCCCTGCCCCGCGATCTCGCCGTCACCCTGCAGGGCGTGAGTGTCGCCCATCCCGAACATCGCGCCCTCCACTCCCGCAGTGAACGCCACCGTGCTGCCCGCGCGGACCTCCTTGCAGTCCATGTTGCCGCCGGTCTCGCCGGGAGCGCGGGTGTCGAGGCTGCCGGATGCCGGAGCCACTCCCAGGCAGCCCAGCATCGGCGAGAGCGGTAGACGGAGATTGTCGCTGAACTGCACGTAACCGTCGGAAAACTCGTACACCCTGCCGCTGGAGTAACCCCAGTCGCCCACGTGGATCTCCAGGATATCCACCGCCACGCCATCGCCCGCCGCCACTCCCTTCACGTAAACGGGTCCGGTCTGCGGGTTGATCTTGTCGCCGGGACCCGCCTTGCGGAACGTTCCCCCGCGGGTAACCAGCCCCGGCAGGCCGTGGCCCAGCTCCACCATCACGATTTCCCCCTGCTTCACCGTGTACGCCGGCTCCAGCTCCGGAGTCCACTCGGTAAAATCTTGCTCCTTGCCCAGCACCCGCACTCCGCTGGTGGACGGCTGGGAGGCGGTCAACACGCCGGGCGCCAGCTGGCGGTTTTTTTGCTGTGTTGAGCCGGCCATACCGGCTTCCCGTGCAGTTGCGTCACAGCCGGTGGCGATACTGCCCGCCGCCCCGGCGGCCAGGCACTTGAAAAACGTTCCGCGGTCCATATGTACCTCCACTGGTTTCCATAGTTGTCCTGAAATAGCACAACTCCACGTTGCCCGGCAATCCACTGGGTGTCAAGGGCAATTGCGTTCCGGTAGCAAAAAAGGCTATCGCGGAATTTCTCTTGAGCACAACCCGCATCGCGAGTACGTATCTTGAAAACCGCCGAGACTACTATTCTCATAATTGTGATTCGTTTTTCGTATATGAGAATATTATTCTTACGCGGTAAAACTATCGAATTATATCCTGTGATTTTTCATACTGATAGCACATCTTCGACCTTTTGCATGATTTTTGCATGGTATAGGTATACTTGCTCCGTTCGTATTTTTGGGAGATTGGAGCGACACATGGATCTCAACGGCCATTTTCAGGACAGGAAATCCGCTTCGTATATTATTTGTGCTTGGGTCTCCGCAGGTATTGTTGTATTTTTTCTTCGAGAATCAATTCCGGACATGTGCTGCAACCTGTTCAAAATGTCTACCGAGGCAGCAAATAACATAACAATAGCATTAGTTGTGGGGGTTCCAATAACTGCAGCGTCACTCTCAACTCAACAACTGTTTGTAATCAAACGTCTTAACAGAGAAATAAAACAAGGGATTGAAGACTCCTTCTCATTCCTGTATATCGTCCTTGCGAGGATTCCTGGCAAGCCGCTACTTTATCAACCCCGACTACAAAACGCTCAATATGATCGAGAAATCAGTCTACTGATACAGTCTTCAGATGATCTTGAATTCAAAACCTCACTACGAAATCTTCTCACTACATTAAGTCACAAAAAGTTATTCAATAAAGCTGTTAAACATGGTATTCAGTCCGGTAATTTTATATCTGAAGACTGTAAGAATCACTATTGTTACAGTTCAAGCGTCAATGGATTTCATGCAGAGGAATTCCCTGCAGAAAAAGAACAGTTGTACCGCGATTTAGCGACAATCTTGAATAAATACCTTTGGCAATGCCCTACAACATAGATAAGATCCCGCAAGTCATTCTGCCATGATGAAGAGGCAGTTGCAACTCTAGCAGCATTTTCACTTCTATATTTTTCCATATCCCATAAGTCGATGCGTATCACTTCCCCTCTTGGCCACCCCAATCAATTCATGATATTCACCACCGCAGTATATCCTTAATAATCACTCCGGCAGCGGATCGGGAACATCGCGGCGCAGCTCGAAACGCGGGCCGAGATTATCGGGCATGATCCGCACCGCCTCTCGCAGCAGCCGCGCGGCTTCTGCCGAGTTTCCCTCGCGTTTGTGCACCAGGGCCAGCAGGTAGTGGGCGTCGGAGCGATGGTCGCGCCGGTGGTACTCGAGCTGGCTGGAAGCAAACACTTTCATCGAGGCCAGGATTCTCTCCGACCCGGCGGTTTCACCCAGTTTCTCCAGGCTCAGGGCCATGTAGTAGTTCCTGCTGTTCCAGCTGTCGCGGTCGACGGCGAGCTGGTCCCAGCCGGTGGAACTCTGCTGGAATGCCTCGCGGGCCTCGCTGTCCCGGCCGGCCGCTTCCAGCACCAGTCCGCGGTAGTAGTGCAGGCGCGGGGCGCTCTGGAACTGGAAATCATCCACACCCAGGTTGCTCGGCGGGAACTGCGCCTGCCGCAGATGTTCCAGGGCATCGTCGTACCCGCCCCGCTCGAACTCGCGGGCGGCGAACCCGTACTGCAGCCAGCGGAACTTGTCGCGCAGGGAATAGTCACGGTGGCGCTGTTCGAACTTGTGGCTGGTGAACAGGCTTTCGGCGGCGGCCAGCTCGCCGGCGACCAGGTTGGTCGCGATCAGCCCCTCGATAATCCGGTCATCCCCCGGCGCGCGCTCCAGCGCGCGCCGCAGCAGGGTGAGCTGACGGTCGAACTGGCCCTCGCGGCTATAGAGGAAACCGAGGTCGGTAAACGTGCGTACGTGGTCCGGGTTCAGCTCGATCGCCCGCTCCAGATGCTCGGCCGCCGGCTCGATCCCGTAACCGTTTTCATAGTAGGCCATCCCCAGGCTGCGCTGGAGGCTGAAATCGCCGGGGTTGCTCCTCAGGCCCTGTTCCCACTGGAATATCGCATCCTCACGGCGTTCCAGAAAGTAGAGCAGGCAGCCCAGCTGGAAGCGGGCCACGGGGTCGGAGGGGTCGTGGGCAATCGCCTCGTTCAGCGGCCGCAGGCTCTCGCGGCGGAACGGGAAGCGGTCGAGATTGCCGCCGGAGGTCCGGCCACGGGCGAAATACTCGCCCGCCTCGCTAAACCGTCCCAGCGCCCGGCAGCTCGACGCCAGCGTATAGTAGTACACCGGCGGCGTACCCCAGACCTCGCGCCGGCCGTCCTCCACCATCCGCAGGACCTCGATTGCCCGTTCGTGCAGTCCCAGAGCGCGATAGACAGCCGCCAGCTCCAGCGCCTCCTGCGCCTGCCCGCCGAGAGATTCCGCCAGCCTGGCCTCGAGCGAATCCCCGCCCGCCAGGCGCGACAGTTCGGCCACAGCCCAGCGGCTGGTGGGGTCTATCTCCAGCACAGCTTCCAGTTCCCGCCGGGCGTCGCCGCCGCGGCCGAGTTCTGTGAAGACCATCGCCAGCAGGTTGCGGGCGCTGAGGTTATAGCCGTTGGCCCGGACGGATTCGCGGAGGTGCCCGGCGGCCGTTTCGAACTCTCCCCTGTGCCAGGCCAGCCGGCCCAGCAGGTACTCGCGCTGTGAATAGTATTTATCCGGCCGGGCGATATAATAGAGGTAGCGCTCAGCCCGGGCCGTGTCTCCCTGCTCGAAGAGCGAAAGCGCGGTGTAGTAGGAGGCCTCGTCATTGTACGGGTCGCGGTCAAGCACCTGCCGCAGATGCGCCAGCGCGCTGTCTGGTCTGCCGCGCTCGTAGTGGACCAGACCGAGGTTGAGATGCGCGCGGGTGTAGCCGGGATCGGTTTCGAGCGCCCGACGGAGCTGCGAGACAGCGGACTGGGTGTGCATTTCCTTGATCTTGGTCTCGGCGTCCAGGACCAGTTCCTCGAGCGTCATCTCTCCGGGGTTCCTGGTCGGCCGCTCGAGCTGTTCGGTGAAAATAGTATAATCCCTGCCGCCGGGGCTGAGATCCGGGCGGTTCCAGCTGAAGACAGTGTCGCCCGCCGCATCGGTAACAGTTACCTGCATTCGCGACAGGCCCGCGCTGTCGGCCCGGAGATTGTTGACTGTCTTCCCGAACGGCCTGGCGGGAGAGAGGTCCGCGGTGACGCTGAGGATTTCTCCGCGGGCGGCAGTGACTGAAATGCGTGCTGATGGAATCTCGCGGCGGACGCACAAGCCGATCTTGACCTCGCTGTTCCTGCCCCCGGGGTCCGGTTCGACTTGCAGGTTGAGAGACAGGTCCACGGTCGTGGTGGTCATCCCGCCGATCCCGGCCACGGGGAACCACCACTCGCGCCAGCCCTCCCAGGTATGGGGCCGCAGCCACTCGTAGTGACCGTCCCATACGTTGCGCCCGCTCTGTATCTCGATATAGGGCCCGGCGTTGTCGGTGTAGTTGGCGGCGACATGGCCGGCGCGTTCGCCGGCGCCCCAGGTCCAGGTTTTCATCCCCTGCACCACGCGTCTGTCGGCCCAGCGGAATGTTCCGTAATCGTCGCCGTAGTCGTAGGCGCCGAGGAAATTGTCGTAGATATCGATGCCGAACACGCCGAGCATGTGCCGGTTGTTTTTGAACCAGCTGAAATCGACCCCGTTGTAGTAGGGCCAGCCGGCCACCTCGGCGGTGGTGTGTCCGATCGTGCGGGTCATCGGATAGACGAATCGCGTGTCCCGGTCGACAGTAACGCCGGCGTTGATCCAGAACATGTACGGCCGCCGCCCGTCGTGGGGGTTGTAGCAGAACACGCCGATCTCCATCGCCGCCAGCCCCGGTGTCAGACGCGCCACGAAATTAACCTTCATCCGGAAGAACGGGTCGATACTGCTGAGCACCACCGATGCGCCGCCGTCCGGGTGACGGATGACGCGGTCGAACCAGAACGGCTCGCCGTTGATCGTGAGGGTATGGTGATCGTACGGGCCGGTAATCTCGATATTGCCCACCAGCCAGGCCCTGCGGGGGTTGGCCCCGCTCCACTTGAGCACGTCGTTCTTGTAAAACACCTCGCGCCCGTTTACCTTGTCGTAGAGCGAATAGATCCGGCCGCCGAGCTCGGGAACGACTGTCATTTTAAGGTATTCGTTCTCGACAAAGACAGCCCGGAAACTCCGTTTTTCAGGGCCTCCCGGCCGGTAGGGACGCAGGAACTGCGGATAGGGATAGGTGCCCTCGACAGTGGAGTGCTCGAAGAGCGGGGGTTGGAGTTCCCGTCCGCTGAACTCGTAGACCGGCAGCTCCACAGTGCCCTCGTAAACATCTACCTGGCTTGGCGATGCGGCTGCCGTGGCTGCTGAAAACAGTGAAAGGAAAAACATCCGAACGATCAATCGGCATACGGTTGTTGACTTCATTCAGGACCACCTCTGCTCGTATTGTGTTGACTGGACAGTTATTTTCTAACAAGTACCGGATGGAAAATCAGTCTGACAATTTAGACTAATCGGCCAGCCGATTCAAGAGGGTTGGGCCAGTCAACTTTGACTCGAACAGGACCATGGAGCCGTCATGGCAGCCCGGATCAGCATCTGCGCAATCAACAGCCCACTTGGCAAACTGCACCTGGCCGGCAGCGGCGGCGCTCTGGCGGGAATTGAATTTTCGGGGCCGAAAACCGCCGATTCCCGCGAGGCCCTGCACCGGCGCTTGCGCAAGCGTTTCGGCGCCGAGGTCGAGATAGTCGAGGAGGCGGGGCCGTTGAACGGGGTAATCAGTTGGCTGGAAGACTATTTCGCCGACCCAACCGCCGCCGGCACCTACCGCGGACCGCTCGATTTCGGCGGGACTGATTTCCAGAAACTGGTCTGGATGCAGCTGCTGAAAATTCCCGCTGGCCGGACGCGGACATACAGGGAAGTTGCGCTGAGGATCGGCCGGCCGGCAGCAGTCAGGGCTGTCGGCTCAGCCTGCGGGGCCAACCCGGTACCGATCGTGGTCCCCTGCCACCGGGTGGTGGCCAGTGATGGGATCGGGGGATTCGGCGGTGGGCTGGAACTGAAACGCAGGATGCTGGCGGCCGAGGGAGTAAAGATCGACAATTAATATTGGATGAGCGAAAAGATCACCACTCAGTGGAGGAGGCATCGATGATCGAGATCAAGGCCGTACAGACATTCGTGATGGTGGCCGCCGCCGCACTGGCCCTAGGCGCCGTAGAGTTGATGGCCCAGCACCAGCACAGCGGCGGCGGCAACCCGACCCGCTACGAGAGCGAGGGCCGCGACGAGTGGCAGAAACCGGATAAGATTGTCGGACTGCTGGATTTAAAAGCCGGCATGGTTGTGGCGGATATCGGCGCCTCGAGCGGCTATTTCAGCAGGCGGTTCAGTAAGGCGGTGGGAGCCTCGGGGCGCGTGCTGGCTGTGGACCTGGACACCGAGGCCCTGGCCTGGCTGGCCAACAAGGCCGATGAACTCGGCATGAGCAATATCGACACTGTCCACGCCGATGCGGACGATCCCCACCTGCCGGCAGGAAAGGTGGACCTGGTGTTTTTCTGCAATACGCTGCACCATATCGGCGACCGGGTGGAATACCTTCGCCGCCTGAAAAGCGCGCTCAAGGACGACGGGCGGGTGGCCGTGTTGGATTTCTACAAGAAAGACCTGCCGGTGGGACCGCAGGGCCCGGGGCACAAGCTGAGCTGGAACGAGGCTTACCGCGCCCTTCGCGATGCAGGCTACAAGGTGGTCCGCGAACCCCAGCACCTTCTTTACCAGTATTTTATTATCGCCAGGCCGGAGTAGTTTCAGCCAAACGGTTCTTCCAGGATCTCCGGCAGGGTGTCCGAGCGGATCACCACCCTGCCGGCGAACCGCCCGGCCACGATCCCGTATTTTCCCTCCTCGATCCAGCGCCGGACAGCAGATTTGGAGACTCTCACCGGCAGTCTCTTGACCGCCTCGCTGATCGTGATCCATTCGGCGCCGCTGCATTTTTCCGGAACCATCGCCCCTCCTTCGTTTTGAATTACAGATTGGCGGATAATCATTTCCGCAAGAACCAGTACCTTAACCAGCCCTCTTTTCCGAGGTAGCAGTTTGGCGGGAATTCAGCAATCCGGTTTACTTTTGAAAAAAATGCGAATAATCTTGACTTTGGCTGAATTGCGTGATAAGCTTGTATAAGCTCCTTGATTTGAATATCACATACTATTCGTCCTGTTCATTGTGATCCTTTGCTCGTATATTAGTTCTTGATTTGGATTTTTAACATATAATAAGAGAATATCCATAAGTCCTTGCTTTTCGTATTCTATCTTAGCACATATATTGCGTTTTGTCAATATTTATCTCGTTAGCTGTCACGTTCAGTCCACCACTCTTTGAACGACGAGGCCCCTGATGTGCCCCAAAAAATCGACCGGGACCGTTGTACAAAAAGGCGGCGAGGTGGAACAGCGCTTTAACCGCCTGTTATCAGTGATGAAAGAACGTTACCTGGCTGCGGGTTACGAGTTCGATGACGTCCATCTGGCGGAAATCCTGGAAGTCCACGACGGTGTTTTGCGCAAGGGAAAGTCGACTAGCGTATCCCCGGCGCTGGCCAAGTCCGTCGGCAGGACGTGGCAGGTGGACCTGAACTGGCTCCTGCTCGGCAACGGGGAGGAGCCGGACTCCGCCGGCCTGCCGGACGGGATCAAGAAGCTGGCCGACGAAACCAGGATCAGCCGGGGACGCTGGGACGAGCACAGGGTCCGCAGGCTGCTGGCGGAAAAGAATCTCAGCCAGCGAGAACTCAGCGGCCTGCTTAAGACCGACCCTCAGCGCGCAGGAAACCTTGTGCGCGGAACTCTCCGGGACGCGTCCCTTAGAAAAAAACTGGCCGCTATTCTCGATGTGGAACCAGATACGCTGTTCCTGGTTTCGCGCTCACGGCTGCAGAGGATTACCGGCAGGAGCGGACATGCCAGGAAACGGTTCACCGCCGCCGAGGTCCGCAATGCGCTGGCGGTGATGCTGGACCGCTATCTGGAACCGGCCCTGTCCGGCACGGATGGCACAGCCGGAAACAACGGATTCGAATCCACCGAGGTATTACTGAGCGTGCCCCCGCCCCCTCCGCAACTGTCCGAGAGCGAGAGGGATCGCTACCTCCGGAACCGCGAAGCCCTGGAGCGCTGGAGCAAAACTTCGGTCGCGTTCGATGTTCCGCCGGCGGTGGTGGGCCGGTATTGCCGGGAAGTTGTCGGTTTTTACGACGGCGGCAGGCTTGACGATGTCGGAGGTATTCTCCGGGATTTCATACAGGAGGAGTTCCAGATGAGCGACGGCAGACCGGAGGATCTGACCGGGATGATAGAGCTGAAAAACGGTGTCCTCGCGATCGGAGGGAAGGAAATAGAACTCGACGACCCTGAATTGCTGGCGAAACTCCCCGAATACCTGGCCAGCGAGGCAGGCAAGCGAAGGCTACTGAGCTGGCTCAAGGAAAATATTAACAGGCAGCGCTCAGAGTAGGCCTTCCACGGCCTCGATGGCCCTTTGCTGAACTCGATCCTAGAGCAGCGGTTGTGGACCGGACCTGTAGCGGTTCTCCGCTTCCTTGCGCACGAATTTCAGCAGCCGCTCGCGGGTCTGAGGGTCGTTCAGCGCCTCGATCAGCAGGTTGATCAGCTCCTCCTCCAGGGCGGTCGGATGCCGACGGCCGTCGGTCACAAGATGGGGCAGCAGCGGCCCCGATCCCTCGGCCCCGAGCTTTTCCCTGACCCTGCAAATTACTTTCAGCAGGTGGGCTGCGTGGCGAGCCATCACGGCCAGCCGTTCCACATCAATCGCATCTTCCAGCATCGAACCGCTGCCGTCACGGATATACTGCTCCCGGACACCTGCCCTGGCCAGCCCCCGCTCCGCTTCCTCGCTCAGACCGCCCGCGCTTCCGCTGAACAGGCCGGTCAGGCTCTCGGCGGGGAGCTCCAGCAACTCCTCAAGTTCTCCCGGCTCCCGGCAATGGAAATGGTGCATCACCTCTAGCAGCCGGTCCAGCTGCTCCGGGTCTTTGGCTACACAGTCTTCGGTCACTCGAAGCCTCCATTTCAACATGATATCGACGTGGTGGAATCAAAGTGCTGTCACGGTTTCGTTATCTTAAAATAGCACAATCCGTTGACATCGTCCCCTTATCCGCCTAAACTATTGAAGTCTCGCCTTTCATCGCAGTAGCGAAGCCAGCGCGCCGGCCGCGAGCACCGGCTGATTGAGACCCTCATCGATAAATTATGCCGGAAGAATGGGTTAACATCCCGGCGTTTTTTTCGTTTAAGACCAAGAGAAAAAAGATTCTCAATCGTCTCACTGCCTAAAAGAGGCGGATATGACCGCTAGTTCCATCCGCGAGCTGATTTGCACGGATTATTGAATACCGCCTGAAATCAATCGTCCAAAGCGAGGACCAGATGACGAGATTAAGTTCGATCGGGATGGCGGCTTTGCTGATCTCGATGACATTGGCCGGGTGCGGTGATAAAATCGATCCCCTGATCGCACCACCGTCCAATGGGGGTAACGGAGGTATGACCGCCCCTACCTATGCGCAGGATATCAAGCCGATCCTGGACCAGAATTGCGTAATCTGCCATTCCACGGCGAATTCCGGTGCTCAGCGCAACGGCGCGCCGCTATCGGTCAATTTCGATACCTACGACCTGGCGGTGGCCAACTCCGGACGGGCCAGTATCCGGATCCAGGCCGGCACGATGCCGCCCACCGGAGCGCTGGACTTCGAACTGGTTGCTCTGTTCCTGGAATGGATCTCAGAGGGAATGCCGCGAGGTGAGATATGAAAAACTTGATACTGCTGACCGCCGCTGTCGCAATGCTGGCTTTCGCCGCCACTCTGCCCGCGCAGGAAGCCGTCGAGGAGGTCGAGGAGATCGAAGTGGTGCAGGACGTTTCGCAGGATGAAACGGGCTGGGAATCGGACAACTGGGCCACGATCGAGCGGGGGATCAACGTGATGACTCCGCGCACGATCCGCAAGAACTCGCTGCTGTTCCTGGTGGAGCACCGTACCCGCAAGCAGTTCGATCAGAACAGCTTCCACGACCTGGCCGGGTTCGATGCCGGCGGACTGAAAGTGGGTCTGGGCCTGCGCTATGCACCGGCCGACAATCTGGAACTCGGCTTTTACCGCCTCAACGGCCAAAGCGAACGGTTCGACACCTACGAGTTCGATCTCAAATACCGCATGCTGCGCCAGGACGTCCACGGCATAGACCTGGCCGCCAGGGCCGGGCTGAGCTGGTTCGCCCAGGACATGATCGATGACGCGTCGGGATTTATCGGCCAACTACTGGCCGGGGGCAAACTGAACAAGCACCTGCGGATAGGTACCGGCCTGCTGCTGCACACCGAGAGTTCCAGCGAATTGAAAAACTCGGCCGAGAAGGAGTACTCGGTTGCGGTGCCATTCCAGTTGGAGGTGCGTTTCAACGGCCGGTTCGTCTGGGAGTTCGAGGCAGTCACTCCAGTGGCCGGGTTTACCGCCCCGCATCCCGTGATTTCCACCGGCTTGAAAATTCTCACCTGGCGACATACATTCACCTTAGTCGTCAGCAACAGCCAGTATATGAGCGCCGACGGGATTGTGGCCGGCAGCCACCGTGCTTTGGACGATGCCGTGGTGGGATTCTGTATCACGCGTGAGTTCGGCCTGTGATACCCGTCGGTTAACTGTTTCCAAGGAGTGGACTAGGTGAAGCGACGCGAGGTACTCAAAGTTCTTGGCTCTTCGGCTGTCCTTGTCACGATCCTGCCAGAACTTGCCAGCGCCAAGAAACTGGCCCTGGGGCTGGACAAAGCCGAACAGCTCAAGAAAGTGGGCGGGTCGGCGATACTCAAGATCAAAGGTCAGGAAATCCTGTTCATCCGTGAATGCGAAGAGGTTATCCGGGCGCTGGACCCGGAATGCAAGCATCGTAAATGTACCGTGGAGTACGACAACGAGCAGAACCTGATTGTCTGCCCCTGTCACGGATCGACATACGACACCAAGGGCGAGGTGCTCAAGGGCCCGGCGACAGAGTCGCTGACCGCTTTCGAGGCCACGCTCTCCGGCGACAGGATCATCTTTTCCCTGGAATGAGCCGATGTACAAACTCAGCCGGGCGCTTCCCGCGCTGCTGCTTGCCGCAGTGCTGACGATTCATCCGGCGGCCCTGTTCGCCCGGTCCGACACTGCGGCGGCCGCCGAAGAGATCGAAGAAGTGGAAACGATCGAGGAAATCGAGGTTGTGGAAGATACAGGTCCCGGAGGGGAAAGCGAGAGTGATAAGCCGGGACTGTTCGGGACCATCGGCCGGTTCCACCCTGTTGTGCTTCACTTCCCTATCGCCTGGCTGATCCTGCTGGTCATAGTCGAAACCGTCTATCTGACCGGGATGGCCGGGGAGCTTAACCGCTGGGGACTGGCTCTGCTGGTGCTTACCCTGCTCAGTTTCATCCCGGCGGTTGTCAGCGGACTGGGGCTCGCCTCGACCCATGCTTCCTCCGCCGCGGAATTTGTGGACAAGATGCACCTGCACCGCAACTTCAATATCAGCTCGGGTCTGGTCCTGCTTGCGGCTCTGGCGCTCAGGCTGGTTATCGGTCAGTCCGCCGGGAACAAAGCCCGGATCGGTTATTTTATTCTGCTGCTGGCCGCCGCTGGGCTGCTGGGCTACGGCAGCAACCTGGGCGGAGAGATGGTCTGGGGCGAGGGCTTCCTGCCCATCCCCTTCTGAATGTTTTTACCACTAAAAACCCCGCGGCCATCCTGGCCGCGGGGCGTCAGTTCTACCGGAGGAACGCTTCCCCCTCCCGGAAACGCGGCAGTTGCAACAGCCGCGATGTTCCACCGGCCCGTGCGGGAGTTCCTTCCTCTCTCCAAAGCCCGGAAGCTCTCCCGGCATTGACAAAAGCAAGGCCTGTGCCACTCTTGACGCGGCACAGGCCTTTGTCAACCATATCCTTTTGAGACTTGAACCTGAGCCGCACTCGCCGACAACGCGGTACGAATAAACTCCACCTTGGCTGTTACTGCACTGGTAACATTGCTACCGGACCGGCGCAAAAAAAGGCCGGCAGGCCCTGTCGGGCTTCCGGCCTCTGCAACTGGCGGAGAGGGAGGGATTCGAACCCTCGGTAGAGTTGCCCCTACAACACCTTAGCAGGGTGCCGCCTTCAGCCAGCTCGGCCACCTCTCCGGTTACTTACAACCTCTTCAGATATCGAGCGTTAAGCTAAGTGAGGGTATCTGGGCTGTCAAGCTTTTTCGCCGCAGCGCTGCGCCTGAGGCGCGCTTACATTTCGCCCAGTTCCCCGGTGCCGTACTTCTCCAGGTAGGTCTCGATATAGTCGGCGATATCCCCCACTTTGGTCCAGCGCTTAAACCGTTCGTCGGTCACCAGGATGCTGAACTCCTCTTCGAGGCTCAGCACGAAATCGGCCATCCGGATCGATTCGATCTCCAGCAGGTCGATCGGCGTTCCCGCGTCAATTTTTTCGTTGGCGCACTTGTGGGCGCGCAGCAGATGGATCACGCTTTCCAGGTTCTTATGTTCAGCCATGGTTCCTCCGCAAGTTCCTAGTCCCGGCTCACCGACAGGTCGATCTCCGCTCCGTCGCGCTCCCTGCTCTCATTGCCCGCCTCGATAATCCTGATCACTTCCAGCGCGTTGCCGTAGTCGACCACTGGTTTGCCGCTGTCGAACGATTCGAGAATCGCTTCCATCATCCGCCGGTGATTTTCCGGATCGTTGAGCTGAACCACCCGCTGGCCGTTTTCGGCGGTGACAGTCACCGAGTACGCCTGCCCCTCCCAGCTATGGATCACCCCGGTGGCGCCATCGGCGAACTCCAGCAGCAGCAGGTGGCGACGGACGCCCTTGCTGATATTGCGCAGACGGATCACCGGGATCTCGAGCATCACTTCCATCATGATCTCGATCCCGTGGACACTGTAGCGCGCCAGGTCCTGCCAGCATGGACAGCAGACCGTCACTATCCGCGGACGGCCGAGTTTTGTTGCCAGCTCGTCTTTCAGCTCCATCAAAGCCTTGTCATAGCGCGTCGCGCTGCAGGTAGAGAGCACGGTGCGGTTCTGCTGGGCCGCCCGGATTATCGCCCGGGCGTCCGCTACCGAGGCGGCCAGGGGCTTATCCACATACACCGGCTTGCCGCGCAGCAGGAACGGCAGGGCCTGCTCGCGATGGTACTCGCCCCACATGTCGCAGACAAACGCGCCCTCGCCACGCTCTGCGGCCTGGTCAAGGGATTCGGCCAGCTCCGGCACATTCACCGCGGCCATCACCTCAAGGGCGAACGCGGGATTACGGCTCCAGGCGGTGCTGAAACACCACTCGCCACCGCCCACCATCGGACCCCAGTCCTTTTCAGGGAACAGCGGATGGGTCCAGGCCGGTGAATTTTTGACGAAAATCTCCCGCAGCCCGCCGTTGACATATCCGGCGAACACGTAGGGATGGCTGTTATTCAGTCCAACCAGCGCCAACTCACGCAATGCTGCAAATCTCCCTGCTCGATATCCGTTTTTCCCGTTTTTTCTTCAAACTTCAATTTGCGCCCAACTCCCGCTCTTTGCAAGGGGATTCGCACCCGCGCACACTCTTCCAAACTCAATTAGCCCTTGTCATCGGCGACATCTGGCTTTAAGTTGACTCTTTAAAAGCGTGTTGAAAAATAATGGATTCAGGATAAAAAGGCTGTCAAGGGCCGTTTCGAAGTCCAACTAGTTCGCAAAGATTATTCAGACGTCAAAGCTGATAACTAATTGATTATGCAGTATGTTAGAGCAGAAACGGCTTGCCTTGCCCTTGACAGCCAAAGCAGCTATACATTTCAATTTGGGGTGTTGAAGTCCTTTTTTCAACGCCCCTTTAAAGGCAATCGAGAAACAGTATCAACTGTAAATCATTCAAGGGGTAACGGTTGAAGATACACGAGTACCAGGCCAAAAGCCTGCTGCGAGGGGCTGGAGTGCCGGTTCCCGAGGGTGAGTTGTGTAATTCCCCCGAACAAGCCCGGGCGGCGGCTGAAAAGCTGCTGGAGCCTGGCAAGCCGATAGCGGTCAAGGCCCAGGTCCATGCAGGCGGACGCGGCAAGGGCGGCGGGATCAAGCTGGTCAAAACGGCCGATGAAGCCGAACAGCGGGCCCGCGAGATGCTGGGCTCGACCCTGGTTACACCCCAGACCGGACCCGAAGGCACCCTGGTCAACAAGGTGCTGCTGGAGCAGGGCGTGGATATCGCCTCCGAGCTTTACGCCGGGATCACGTTCGACCGCGGCAGCAGGATGGATGCGTTCATGGTCAGTACCCAGGGCGGCGTGGAAATCGAGAAAGTGGCCGCCGAGACCCCCGAGAAAATCCACAAGGAATTTATCGACCCCGTGCTGGGGATGCAGGCATACCAGGCCCGCAGGCTGGCGTACGCGCTGGGCCTGGGTGATGCCAACCGCGCGGCGATCAAGGTGTTCATGGCTCTCTACGAGGCCTACCGCAGCCTGGACGCATCGCTGGCCGAGATCAATCCACTGGTGGTTACTGGTGCCGGCGAGGTGATCGCGCTGGACGCGAAGATGAATTTCGACGACAACGCCCTGTTCCGCCACAAGGACGTCGCCAAAATGCGCGACCCCCTGGAAGAGGACCCGCTGGAACGCGAGGCCAACGAGTTCGGCCTCAACTATATCAAGCTCTCCGGCAACGTGGGCTGCATGGTCAACGGGGCCGGCCTGGCGATGGCGACGATGGACATAATCAAGCAGGCCGGCGGCGAACCGGCCAACTTCCTCGACGTGGGCGGCGGAGCCAACGTGGAGACTGTCGGCAACGGCTTCAAGATCATCACCAAAGACCCCAATGTCGGCGCGGTGCTGATCAACATCTTCGGCGGCATCGTCCGCTGCGACCGCGTGGCCCAGGGAGTTGTCGAGGCTATCGGCGGCGCTGGTATCGACACGCCGGTGGTGGTGCGCCTGCAGGGAACCAACGCCGAGGAGGGCAGGAAGATCATCCGGGACGCAGCACTCGGTTTCATCTGGGCGGATAATTTCATGGAGGCGGCCGAGAAAGCGGTGGCGGCGGCGAAAGGAGGCGCCGCGTGAGTATTCTGCTCAACAGGGACACGCGCGTGCTGGTGCAGGGAATCACCGGCGGCGAGGGCAGTTTCCACACCCGGCAGATGATCGAGTACGGCACCAGGGTGGTGGCCGGGGTCACTCCCGGACGCGGCGGGCAGAAGTTCGAGGACAAAGTGCCCGTGTTCGACACGGTCCGCGAGGCAGTGGACGCCACCGGAGCCAACGCGGCGGTGGTGTTCGTTCCGGCTGCGTTCGCGGCGGATGCGGTGATGGAGTCGGCGGAGAGCGGGATCCCGCTGGTGATCTGTATCACCGAGGGAGTGCCCGTTCAGGACATGGTAAAGGTCAGCCAGTTTATCGAGGGCCGTCCCACCCGCCTGATCGGACCCAACTGCCCCGGCATTATCAGTCCCGGCGCTTGCAAGATCGGGATCATGCCCGGCTTTATCCACAAACAAGGCCGGGTGGGAGTTGTCTCGCGCAGCGGCACGCTGACCTACGAGGCTGTCTGGCAGCTTACCGAGCGCGGGATCGGCCAGAGCACCTGTATCGGTATCGGCGGCGACCCTGTGGTCGGCACCACCCACCTCGATGCGCTCAAGCTGTTTAACGACGACCCGGACACCGATGCGGTCCTGCTGATCGGCGAGATCGGCGGAATGGCCGAGGAGGAGGCGGCCAGGTACGCACAGGAAAAAATGGACAAGCCGGTGGCCGCGTTTATCGCCGGGCGCACCGCTCCTCCGGGACGACGGATGGGTCACGCCGGGGCGATTGTCTCCGGCGGGGTCGGCACGGCCCAGAGCAAAATCGAGTTCCTGCGCGAGTGCGGAGTGGCAGTGGCCGAAAGCCCGGCCGAGATCGGCGCCACCGTGGAAGCGGTGTTGAAATAATTGAGCGGAATTGTGCGAATTCAGGTTTGACGGAGAAAGTGAATTGAGTGAAATGACCCTTGGCTTGATCAAGCCGGACGCAACCGGGGCCGGCAAGACGGGCGCGATAATCGCCCATATCGAAAGCAGGGGCTTTCGGATCGCGGCGATGAAAACGATGCGGATCGACAAAGTGACAGCCCGTGAGTTCTACGCCGAACACGATGGGAAGCTGTTTTTCGACGGCCTGGTCGAGTTTATCACCAGCGGCCCGGTGGTAGCCCTGGCGCTGGAAAGCGACAATGCGGTAACAAAATTCCGCGAGGTGATCGGCGCCACCGACCCGGCCGCCGCCGACGAGGGCACCGTGCGCAGGCTGTTCGCCGAAAGCCTGAGACGCAACGCGGTCCACGGCTCCGACTCGGCCGCCAGCGCCGAGCGCGAGCTGAAATTATTTTTCAGCCAGACCGAATTACTTCTGTCCCCGGACGGTCAGGATAAACCGGAGTAATCCCCGTGGGCGAGTTCGACGCGATCGGCAGGATCCGCGCTCTGGCGGAACAAGCCGCCGGAAATTCCCTGCTCAGCCTGGGGATCGGCGATGACTGCTGCCTGCTGGACTGCCCCGGCGGGGAACTGCTGGCCCTGAGTACGGACACGATGGTGGAGGGTGTGCATTTCAGCACCCGTTATTTCAGTTGGCGGGACGCGGCGGGACGCGCCTGCGCCGCCGCGATCAGCGACCTGGCGGCGATGGCAGCGGAGCCGGTGTGCATGCTGGCGGCGGCCACGGTGCCCAAAACCGGCGGCGAGAAGATACTCGACGAACTGGCCGAAGGCTTTCTGGAAGCGGCCTCGCTCTGGAACTGCCCGCTGGCCGGCGGCGACCTGGCATCCACGACAGGGCCGGTTACCCTGACGATTACGGTGGCCGGCAGGTGCGCGCCGGCTGCAGCTCTCAGGCGCAGCGGGGCTTCCCCCGGCGATGAGATCTGGATCACCGGGGAGTGCGGCGACCCCTCGGCCGCAATCGAGCTGCTGGAGCGCGCCGGGGCGGAATGCGGTTCAGCGCTGCAAAACCTGCCGGAAAATGTGCAAAACAGCCTGTTTCGCCCCACTCCCCGCCTGAGAGAGGCGGCGGAGCTGCTGGAGTTGGGCCCGCCCACGGCGATGATCGATGTGTCAGACGGCGTGGCCGCTGACACAGGCCATATCCTCGAAGAATCAGGCTGTGGCGCAGTTCTGGAGCGCAAAGCACTGCCGGCCGGAGAGTTTTCCCGCCGTCGGGCGGAGGACTGCGGGCTGCCTGCCGAGCATTATTTCCTGCACGGCGGCGAGGATTTTCAGTTGCTGTTTACGCTCAGGTCTGGTAAACTTGAGCAGACAGGCCGGGAGTTGAATTGCGGTACCCGGATAACCAGGATCGGGCGGATTACCGCCGAAACCGGCAAGCTGCTGATTGAAAACAGCGATGGAACGCTTGAGCCTCTCGAGCGGAGTGGTTTCGACCACCTGGCGTAGAACGCCGCAAAACGTGGAGTAAGCGATGAACAAACTGGAGTTGATCGAACAGGTCGCCGATAAAACCGGCCAGAGTAAAAGCGTGGCCCGCGAGGTACTGGACAGCCTGCTGGATACTGTCGAGCAGGCTCTGGTCTCTGGAAACTCGATCGAGATCAGGGGTTTCGGCTCATTCAAGGTCAAGCGGCGCAAGAGCCAGATTGCCCGCAACCCGCGCACGGGCGAGAAAGTGGAGGTCCCGAGCCGGTTCGTGCCCGTGTTCAAGCCGTCGAAAAACCTGGCCGGGAAAGTTGACCGGTAACCCCTACTGCTCATTTGATACGACAAAGCATTCACGGATAAAATAAACGGGGGGCGAGTGATCGCACCCCGTTTTTTCACCACGGAAAATATCAGGAAAGGCGCCAAGTGAGCGGCACACCGGTTGTCCGTTTCGCGCCCAGCCCCACCGGCTATCTTCATCTCGGCGGGGCGCGCACCGCATTGTTCAACTACCTGTTTGCCCGGCATCACGGCGGAACGTTCCTGCTGCGAATCGAGGACACCGACCGCGAGCGCTCCACCCCCGAGGCCACGGCGGTGATCCTGGAGGGTTTGCGCTGGCTGGGACTGGACTGGGACGGCGGGATTGTGCACCAGAGCGCCGGGATCGAACGTCACAAGCAGGCGGCCGAACGTCTGATGGCCCGGGGCGACGCCTACCGCTGTTTCTGCGCGCCGGAGGAACTGGCCGCCAAGCGCGAACTGGCCATGCAGCAGAAGCGCGATCCGCTCTACGACGGCTCCTGCCGGGCACTCTCGGAGGCCGAAAGCGACAGAAGAGCCGACTCCGGCGAAAAATTCGCGGTCCGGTTCAGGACACCCGGGGGGCGGACAACGTTCGAGGACCTGGTCCATGGCGAGCTGGGGGCCGACAATTCCACGCTCGATGATTTCATTATCCAGCGCTCCGACGGCTCCCCCACTTACATGCTGGCCGTGGTTGCCGATGATATCGAAATGGGGATCACCCACGTGATTCGCGGCGACGACCATATATCCAATACGCCGAAACAGATCCTGCTCTACCGCGCACTGGATAAACCGGTTCCCCGCTTCGCCCATGTACCGCTGATCCTGGGACCGGACAGGAAACGTCTCAGCAAGCGCCACGGAGCCACCGGCCTCACCGAGTACCGCGACCAGGGCTTCCTGGCGCCCGCCCTGTTCAATTTCCTGGCCCTGCTGGGCTGGTCACCCGGCGATGACCGCGAGATCATGGGAGTCCGGGAGCTTATCACCACGTTCGAGCTGAGCGGGATCAACACCCGCAACGCCGTTTTCGACCCGCAGAAGCTGGAATGGATGAACGGCCGGTATATCAGTGCCACGGACAATGAGACCTTGCTGGAGCTGGCGCGGGCTGATTTCGAGCGGGAGGGCCTGCTTGACGCCGCCCCAAACGATCAACACGTGCTGGCCGCTATCGGCCTGGCCAAGGAACGCTGCCGGGTGACCGGCGAACTGGCGCCGCGCAGCCGCTTTTTCTTCCCGGTTACAATAGAGTATGATCCGCAGGCGGTAAAAAAGATCTGGAAGGACAACACCCCGGACTTGCTTGGCCGGGCCAAAGAGGTGCTGAGCGGATTGGACGACTGGAGCGAGGAGCCCCTGGAGGAAAAAATCCGCGCTCTGGCAGAAAACTTGCAGATTGGCGCCGGTAAGCTGATTCAGTCCCTGCGGCTGGCGGTAACCGGAACTAACGTAAGTCCGGGTATTTTCGAGACTTTAGCGGTTATCGGCCGGGATATTTCTTTGGAGCGGATTGAGCGGGCAATCAACGAACTGGGTTGATCCGGGCAGGCATTTACTTCCCGCTTCGGCTGGATTTTCCGTGGACGGAATCTTATAATTAGCAATGGAGTACTTGAATTAAGGCCGTTTTCTCAAATTTGACTCATGCCGGGATGCAAGATGGTTAGCAGTCGCACAGTTCACCTGATGCTGATTCTTGCGCTGGGAGTAATTTCCCTGCCGCAGAGCGCAGCCGCACAGATTCCCGCCGCCACTGATATGATCACCAACGGTGACGTCAATCTCGACGGGATGTTCGACATCTTCGACATCATGCGGCTCGAACGGACCGTGGCCCTCGGCCTGGGTGCGAAGGACGAGGAACTCAGCGCCGGCGATGTTGACGGTAACGGGCGGCTGGACAAGTTCGATCTGCTGGTGCTGAACGAGGCGCTCTCGCGGGCCAACGAGGGCCAGTCGATGTTCGACGCGGTAAAGTCTGCAATCGAAGGGGACTTGAGCAAAGCCACCGACAACGTGGAAACCTATCTCGACCTTTCCAGGTTCTTCAGCAAGGAAAACATGCTTCAGCGCTCGCGCAGCGTGCTGGAGAGCATCCTGGAAGCCCTTGAAACAGACCATCCCCTCTATAATCAGATAGTCGGCGCACTCAACTCCGTCAGGCAGTCTCAGATGCGCGAGATCGAAGCGGCGGAGGATTTCCTGAATCAGGACCCCTATGAGGCCGCGGGCAACATGGCCGGCAAGACGAGTCTCCGCCGTTCCGTGGTCCAGCTCAAGGGCAAGCTGTCCAAGCTGATGAACGATCAGCAGTTCAGCGCCCACTACAACAGCAAGCGGGTCAAGAGCCAGCTCGGCGACCTGATGGACGATATGCTGCGAAAGGTCGGCAACGATCAGATGGTGGACGCCGGAGCATTCGACCAGCTTAACACCCAGATCCGCGGTATTCTGGAAAACCCCGAGAACCTGGTTAAGCAGCTTACTGCCCAGCAACGAAACAGGATCAAAAACCTGGTCGATACGTCCACCATTGCGATGCGCCAGGAGGCAGTCAGGTTAAACCAGGATTTTATTAAAAGCCCGGGGACAGCTGCCTCGGGCGGCACAAGTCTCGCAGGGATGGGTGAAACGACACTCAACCGGAACGTAAACCGCCTGGAGCGCAACCTGCGCACTGAGAATATGTCCGCCCAGGGCCGGGCGCCGGCCAACGCGCCGTTGCTCCAACCGGACACGATCAGTCTTGTCACGCCTCAATACGTCCTCAGTTGGGACGTGTCCAATATACTGGGCGCCAAGAATGCTGCCTTGGAGATCGGCAAGGCCAACGCCAAATTTTCGAACCCGCGGGGTACCTCTCCCGATAAGAAAGCCACTCTGTTCTACACGCCGTCGCTTGGCACGGTCAAGGGCGAGCGCCGCGGCAACGCGCTGGAGCTCGAGGGAGTTGGTACATACTATTACCGCGTGGCCGCGCTAAACACCCGGGGCGAGCTGATCAGCCGGTTCAGCGACGCCACTCCGCTGGCAGTCGTTCACAACAATTTGAATATCGCCGCCACCAGGCCGGACGTGGACCAGAAGACAGCCTCGCCTCAGAATCCGGACTATTCATTCCACTGGGACGTGAGCAATGTGGTGGGCGCGCGTGACGCGGCCGTGGAAATCACGAAGCCCGACGCTTCTTTCGGCAATCCCAACGGCCGGGCCCGCGACAGGCTGAATGCGTTCTTTTTCAATCCATCACTGGGCCGAATCAGCGGTACGTACAACTCGAGTATCAATGGCCTGGCCGGTCCGGGCAGATACCTGTTCCGCGTGATCGCGGTCAGTGCCAACAGTGATTTCATGGGCCAGTGGTCGGATCCCGAGACTTTGTTCGTGACCGACGGCGAGGGTTCGATGCCCTATCCGGAACCTGGTCCGGATGGCGGGACGCCGGAACTGACAGAAGTACCCCAGTCCCCGGAAATCGAGTCGAGCGACGATGGGTTCAGCGTGAAATGGGATGTCGGCACGATCGATAATGCCAGCGGTGTTAATTTCGAGCTTGCCCGGCTGAGCAGTGAGGACGGAGGCGGCGAAGTGGAAGAGGTTATCATCAGCGAAGCCCTGGACAGTACTTCAGGCCGGCTCGAAGTTGACAGCGGGCTACTCGACCAGCCTGGACGCTACCAGGCCAGGGTGGCGGCCGTGGATTCTGCGGGAAACCTGCTCAGCAGTTGGAGCGAGCCGTCGATTCTGAATGTCGAGCGGCAGGGAAACTCAGCGAGGGACACACTGACCTCGTCCAGCCAATCTCAGGAAACACAGTCGGCTCAAACTTCAGTACCGGCCGGCGACGAAAGCGCATCGGCTGCGGCCTCCAAGCCGGCTCAGAACGGTCAGCAGGCGGCGCCATCCGGCAAAGGCCTGGAGGTCAGCAGCAACAACACTCCTCTTTACGAGCAGAATAACCCGTCGAGTCATGAGATCGCATCGCTGCAGAAAGGCGAAAAACTGATCCTTGTCGTCACCAACGGCCTCTGGCACAACGTCTACTATCCGATGGGCGGCAAGTACGGCTGGGTGTTGTCGTTTAACGTCATCGCATCAGATTAGCAGGCCCGCTCCGCGGTGCATAAGCCCTTGACAGCACGTATGATTGGTTTTAGTTTAGCAAACATTATTGCCCGATGGTGTAATTGGCAACACGCCTGACTCTGGATCAGGAGAGTCCAGGTTCGAACCCTGGTCGGGCAACCATATTTGATCGGGGGTTGCGCCGATTTCCGACACAGAGATCAGGCATGTTCGAATGATAACTGTGTCAGATCGTGTCGGTTCCCCTTCCGAGAAAGCCTTAGATGAGTTCAGATCTAAGGCTTTTTATTTTGAGCCCCCTATTTTGGTTAGCTTCGGCAACTCGTTCCATGACAGCTGCTTACGAGTGATATAGCCTTGTGTCACTCTAATATCTGAATAACCAAGAAGTTCCTTGGCATCTTCAGTCCTGCCACCAATAGCAGCTTTCATTATCTCAGTCACCTCTTCGCTAGCTGAAAAAGTCTTCATTTCCCTAGTATGTCGTCAGGACATGTTGGATAGTTGTTGATGAAAATCAAGGCGTAGGTCTCAGCAATTGCATATGAAGTTGATAGTCGATGGTTATGCGAAGGGGGTCAGGCGAAAGCAGCAGACTTAACTCAATCCACTAGCTATTGTAAAGAACGTTTAAATCAATGGCGGGTCTGTCGATACTATTTTAAAACTTTTCTGGCGGAGATGTCGGAGGAGTTAGCAGAGCTGATTCAGGAGGTGACGGCTTGAATTCCATCATATACTGCTGATTCGTTTTCGCGGGGAGCAGGCCACACAACGGACGCAGAAGGCAGCACCTGTCGCCGAGGGATGTTATCAAACGGGAAACTCTGAGGACGAGGAAGACCTTTAACCTCGGAAAAGGAGGACGTAAAAATCATTTGCAATTACTGAGTTCTACACCTTAATTTTGAACGTCAACGGTCCAACATGTCCTGACGACATACTGACCTGACCCAGGTGCAGTTCGCCGCGAAGCTCGGTGTGACCTTCAACTTGTCCAAAAAAGCCCCGCGCCCGGAATGGACCAACTGTCTGATCTCCGGCAGAGCAATCACCGGTTTCCACAAAGGATGACCGCTTGTACTCGCTACTGGCCCTGACTCCTATAGTTACCGTATTCGTATTCCTGGTGATTTTCCGTCTGCCGGCGAAAAAGACGATGCCGCTGGCCCTGGCGGTCACGTCGATGCTGGCCATGACTGTCTGGGGAGTGTCCGCTAAGCTGGTGGCGGCGTCGATCATTCAGGGGCTGGTGGTTACGGCCTCGATACTGTGGATCATTTTCGGTGCGCTGCTAATGCTCAACGCGCTGATCAACAGCGGCGCGGTGAACACCATTCGCCGAGGGTTCATCAACATATCGACGGACAGGCGGGTCCAGGCCATGATCGTCGCCTGGATGTTCGGCGCGTTTATCGAAGGGGCCGCCGGTTTCGGCACTCCGGCAGCCGTGGCCGCTCCCCTGCTGATGGCTCTCGGCTTTCCGGCCATGGCCGCGGTGACCATGTCGCTGATCATCCAGAGTACTCCGGTGTCTTTTGGCGGCGCCGGTACCCCTATCCTGCTGGGAGTGCACACGGGCCTGGATAACCCGGTTGTGAAAGAAGCCCTGGCCAGTGCCGGAATGCCGTACATGGATTACGTCAAGGCGATCGGCTGGAACGTGGCAATTATGCACGGGATCATTGGGGTGCTGATCCCTCTGTTTCTCTCGGTGACGCTGACACGCTTTTTCAGCAAAGAGAAATCCATTGCCAAGGGGTTGGAAGCAGCCCCGTTCGCCATTTTTGCCGGGCTGGCCCTGTGCGTGCCCTATGTGCTGCTGGCTTACTTTCTGGGCCCGGAGTTCCCCTCGCTGGTGGGGGGACTGATCGGCCTGGGGATCATCGTGATTGCCGCCAAAAACAATTTTCTAACCCCCAGGGAGCCGTGGGATTTTCCCGAAAAAGAGCAGTGGGAGCCGGAGTGGTCGGGCACTTATAACGTCGAGTTAAGCCAGGAGCGGCCCGGGATGACCATGTTCAAGGCCTGGATCCCATATGTGTTGGTGGGCCTGTTCCTGGTACTCAGCCGCACGGTGCCGGTCTTCAAATCCATCCTCACGGCCTGGACGATCCGGCTGGAGAATATCCTGGGCACCGGCATCAGCGCCGATGCTCAGCCGCTCTATCTGCCCGGTTTTATTTTCGTCCTGGCGGTGTTATGTACCTTTTTTATCCAGAAGATGCGGCCGGGTGAACTGGGGCGTGCTACCGTCACGGCCGCCAAGACATCGGTAAAAGCAGCTTTCGCCCTGGGATTTGCCATCCCCATGGTCAGAGTGTTCATCAACTCGGGCGTCAACACCAGCGGCCTGGAGAGCATGCCCATGGAACTGGCCGCCGGAGTAGCCGACCTGGCCGGGAACACCTGGACGGGTTTTGCCGCCGTTATTGGAGCCATGGGAGCATTTATCGCCGGCAGCAACACGATCAGCAATATGATGTTCGCCCTGTTTCAGTACGGAGTTGCCACCAAGATCGGCGTATCTCAGTCGCTAATCGTGGCGCTGCAGGCGGTAGGCGGAGCCGCGGGAAACATGATCACCGTGCACAACGTGGTGGCCGCCGCGGCCGTGGTGGGCCTGATGGACAGGGAGGGCGAAATTATCCGCAAAACGCTCATCCCCCTGGTCTATTATCTGATCATGTCAGCCGTGCTGGGATTTGCCCTGGTAGCTATCGGTTTCGGAATCAAGCTCTAGAACATAGGGAGGACCCCTGTCTGCAACCGCTCCCCGGAGAGAATCCCTGTGAAACCACGGGACATATTCCTGAGCGCGCTCAAGCGCGGCCGGACTCTCCGCCCGGCCGTGGGCAGTGCCACCTCGGTAGTCACCGCCGACCTGATGGACAAACTGGGCGTCCGCTTTCCCCAGGCGCACCTGGATGCCGAAAAGATGGCCCGCCTGGCCAGTGCCGGCCATACGGTGCTGGGTTACGACAATGTCATGCCGCTCTTCAGCGTCGTGCACGAAGCGGCGGCCCTGGGCTGCCGGGTGGATTGGGGAGCTGCAGATTGCATGCCCACGGTCAGCGGTGTCCTCTGCCCCTCCATTTCCGATCCCTTGGATGTTCCCCCTGATTTCCTTAAAAATGAAGCCTGCGCAGTGCCGCTCGAGGCCCTGGCTATCCTGAAAAAAACTTTCGGGGATGAAGTGGCGGTGGTGGGCAAGGTGTTCGGACCCTGGACGCTGGCCTATCACATCTACGGCATCGAGAATTTTCTGATCGCCAGCGTGGAGCAGCCCGGTGAAGTGAAAAAGGCCCTGCACGGCCTGATGGAGGTGACAATCCGCTTCGGCAGGGCCCAACTGGCAGCCGGGGCCGACGCCCTGACCCTGGCTGACCACTGTACCCGTGACCTCTGTTCTCCGGAAACCTACCGGGATTTTCTGGCCGGAATACACCGGCAACTGCGCCTGAGCCTGGGCTGCCCGCTGCTGCTTCACATTTGCGGTGACACCTCGGATCGTATATCCTATATCAGGAACACCGGTATCGAATGCTTTCATTACGATTCCAAAATACCCGCGTCCTCGGCCCGCACCCTGGCGGGAGACGGACTGGCTCTGATGGGCGGCACCAGTAATCTGGCGGTGGTCAGAGACGGCACGCCCGAATTGATAACCGCCGACGTGCGGGAAAAGCTGGCAAGTAATATCGACATCATCGGACCCGAGTGCGCCGTGCCGCTTGACGCCCCGTGGCAAAACCTGCGTATGATAGCCGATGAGGTCCACCGGCTGTGCAATTGACCATTTTGCCTATCCCGGCGAAAACCGGATGAGGGGATTTTCAGACAGTAATAATATGTTCCTGACAATTATTAAAAAATTTGGAGGTTGATATGTCTGTGCCGGGTGAGTTGAATCCTCCCGTTAGAGTCCTGATGGGCCCGGGACCCAGCGAGGCGCACCCCAGGATACTGCGAGCCATGGCTACTCCGCTGCTCGGCCACCTGGACCCCTGTTTCCTGGATATTATGGATGAGGTCAGGGACATGCTGAGGCAGGTTTTCCGCACCGGCAACGAACTGACAATCCCGATATCCGCCACCGGCAGCGCGGGGATGGAGGCCGCTCTGGTTAACCTGCTGGAACCGGGAGACGAAGCCCTGGTTTGCGTCAACGGAGTTTTCGGCAACCGAATGTGTGATATTGTGGGCCGCTGCGGAGCCAGGCTGGTCCGGGTGGACGCTCCCTGGGGCAGCCCCATCGATCCCCGGCAGGTCAAAGAGGCGCTGACGGGCTGCCGGCCGAAACTGCTGGGGATCATCCATGCCGAAACTTCCACCGGCGTGCTCCAGCCGCTCGAAGAGATCAGCCGGCTGGCTCACCAGGCCGGGGCCCTGTTCCTGGTGGACACGGTCACCTCGCTGGGCGGCGTCGACGTGCGAGTGGACGAGTGGGAGATAGATGCGGTCTACAGCGGGACCCAGAAATGTCTGGGCGCCCCGCCGGGGCTCTCGCCGGTATCGTTTAGCAGCCGGGCGCTCGAGGTGATGGACAGCAGGAAAAGCAAGGTCCAGAGCTGGTACCTGGATTTGAGCATGGTCAGGAAATACTGGGGTGAGGAACGGGTGTACCATCACACTGCGCCCATTTCCTCGATCTACGCACTGCGCGAAAGCCTGAGGATTGTGCTGGAAGAGGGCCTGGAGGTCCGTTTTGCCAGGCACAAAGCCAATAGCGAGTTGTTGCGGGCCGGACTGGAAAAACTGGGTTTCGAGTACCTGGTGGCCCCCGAATACCGGCTGCCCATGCTGAACGCGGTTAAAATCCCGGCCGGGCTGGAGGACGCTCCCACCAGGCGCAAGCTGCTGGAGCGATACAATATCGAGATCGGCGCCGGGCTGGGTGAATTGGCCGGCAAGGTCTGGCGCATCGGGCTGATGGGCTACAGCTCATCGGAGAACAATGTCAATCTGCTACTCTCCGCTATCGGCAAGCTGATGAACGGCTAGTGGCATGTTGCACCGGTCCGTCTGCCTATTGGCCGGTGTACTGATTTAAAAAATCGGGCGCGTTGAGGTGGTTATGAGTAACCAGACCCGCTCAGGAGTTATCGGATGACCAACCCGGGCAAATTACGTTCACTGGAACAGGCACTGGTCTGCCGCCTGCGCGGAGAAGTGCTGTTCGATCAGGTCACCCGGGGCATCTATGCCACCGATGCAAGCAACTACATGATGACGCCCGTAGCTGTGGTACTGCCTGTAGACGAAGACGATGTGATCGCGGTGGCCGAAATTGCCGCCGAGCTGGGGGTGAGCATTTTGCCGCGTGGGGGGGGGACCAGCCTGGCCGGCCAGGCGGTGGGAGAATCGTTGGTCATCGATTTCACCAAGCACATGAACCGGGTTATCGAAGTAAACGAACAGGAGCGATGGGCAAGGGTCCAGCCCGGAGTGGTCCGCGACAACCTGAACGCAGAGCTTGCTGGCTGCGGCCTGCATTTTGCCCCGGATCCCGCCACCACCAGCCGGGCCACTGTGGGAGGGATGATCGGCAACAACTCTTCGGGCACCAAAAGTATAGTGTACGGCAAGACGGTGGACCATACCCTGGAGACCAGGGTGGTCCTGGCCGGTGGCCAGGTGCTGGAGCTGGCCAATCTGTCCGCCGGGGAATATGCCGCCCGCAGCGCCGGAACAGGCCGCGAGGGGGAAGTTCTGCGCGGGTTCAAGCAGATTGTGGACGGTAACCGGGAGGAGATCCTGCGCACTTTTCCCAAGGTGATGCGCCGGGTGGGAGGCTACAACCTGGACGAATTTCCCGGAGACGGGGACTGGAATCTGGCCAAGCTGATCGTGGGCAGCGAAGGAACCCTGGCCAGCCTGACCGAGGCTAAAATCAACCTGGAACCCCTGCCCGGACACGCCGTACTCTGCGTGGTCCATTTCAGCGACTTGCTTGAGGCGATCCGGGGGGTTGAGCCGATTCTGGCCCACGGGCCCTCGGCTGTGGAAATCCTGGACCGCACGGTGATGACCCTGGCCAGGGAAAACCGCTCGACAGCATCGTTGTGCGACTTTCTTCAAAGCGATCCGGAGGCGGTGCTGATTGTGGAATTCTTTGGGGACACTCTGGAGGAAGCTCTCGGCAAGGCCGAAAAACTGCAAAGCGAACTGCGCAGTCAGCAGGTGGGCTACGCCTGCCCGCTACTGAGTGACCGGGAGTCGATGGCCAGGGTCTGGACGGTGAGGAAAAAGGGCCTGGGCTTGCTGCTGGGTATGAAAGGGGAACGTAAACCAATCCCCTTTATCGAGGATGCCTGCGTGCCGACCGCCGTGCTGGCTGAATATGTGGACCAGGTGATGGATATCTGCCGGGAACAGGAAACCCGGCTGGTAATGTACGCCCATGCCAGCGTGGGGGTTATCCATCTGCGCCCGGTGCTTGATCTGGCCCGGAGCACTGACATCGAGAGGATGAAAGCCATCGCCGAGGGGGCGTTCGAACTGGTGAAGCGTTACGGCGGATCCTGGAGCAGCGAGCATGGGGACGGGCTGGCCCGCAGTCCGTTTCTGGAAAGGTTTTACGGGCCCAGGATTTACAGCGTTTTCACCGAGGTCAAAAGGCTTTTCGACCCGGCCGGGCTGATGAATCCGGGCAAGATTATCGCTGCTCCGCCGATGGACGGGAACCTGCGCTACGGGACCGCGTACCAGCGGCCCGAGCTGGCTTCGAAATTCAGCTTCAGTGACTTCGGCGGTTTTACCGCAGCGGTGGAAATGTGCAGCGGAGTTGGCGAGTGCCGCAAGACTCTGACCGGTACCATGTGCCCAAGCTACATGGCCACCCGCGATGAGGAACATTCCACCCGGGGCAGGGCCAATGCCCTGCGTCTGGCCATGACCGGCGGATTCGGCCCGGACGGGCTGACCAGCAAGCGGCTTTACGAGGCTCTTGACCTGTGCCTCAGTTGCAAAGCCTGCAAATCAGAGTGTCCGAGCAATGTGGACATGGCCAGGCTGAAAAGCGAGTTCCTGCACAGGTACCACCTGCGGCACGGCAGTACGGTGCGCGAAAAGGCCGTGGCCTCCTCTTTGAGCCTGTCCCGGTTTTTTTCGGGATGGAAAGCTCCGCTGGCCAATTTGCCGCTGAAGTCCAGCCTGTTCCGGACATTGCTGGAAAAGACGGCCGGGTTTGACCGGCGCAGAGTGCTGCCCCTGTACGCCAGGGAAACTTTTCAGCGCTGGTTCGCAGTGCGGCAGGCTAACGTTTCGGCAAAAAGAGTGGTGCTTTTCGACGACTGCTACCTGAACTACAATGAACCTCAAGTGGGCTCCTCGGCAGTGGAGTTGCTGGAATCGTGCGGCTACCAGGTGGCGTCGGCCCGGGCCGGCTGTTGCCAGCGCCCCAGAATCTCACATGGCTATCTTGACCAGGCCCGCCGCGATGGAGAAAAAACCCTGCGCCGGCTGGACGAATTTATCCGCCAGGGACTGCAGGTGGTGGTTTGCGAGCCCAGTTGCGCATCCGCGCTTACCGACGACCTTCCAGAGCTGATCGACGATCCTGGCCTAGCAGGCAGGATCAGAGAAAACGTGCTGATGATCGACGTCTTCCTGCAAAACGAGATCGATCGCGGCAGGCTGGATATCGGCTTCACCGCTCGGGTGAAGAAGGTTTCGCTCCACGGACACTGCCATCAGAAAGCCCTTTACGGTTCCACGGCAATGATGAAAATCCTGGGCCGGGTGCCCGGCCTGGCTGTCTCTGAAATTGATTCGGGCTGCTGCGGCATGGCCGGTTCATTCGGCTATGAAAGGGAGCACTACGAGCTTTCTCTAAAAATAGGCGAGGACCGGTTGTTTCCGGCCGTAAGAAAGCTGAGCGAGGACACGGCGCTGGTGGCTTGCGGTTTCAGTTGCAGGCATCAGATCGAGCACGCTACCGGCGTAAAAGCCCTGCACTGGGTGGAAACGATTCGTGGCAAGCTCCAAGGCTGATTGTCCGAAGCGGGTACGATACTCAGCCGGCGATGAAGGGAATGGTCTGCGGACCCTGGGGCAGCACGCAGACCGAAGCTCCGGGGCCGATTTTTGCTGCCAGATTTTTTACCGTGTAATCTATGCTGCGGCAAGGTTTGAGATGGGCTCCGCTAATCTGGTCATCAGTCAGGTTCCGGCTGTAAAGGTACACTTCCGCCTTGCTGCAAACAAGGGCCAGCAACTGGGCCTCCCACATGTCCTGCACGTGAAAGCCTGGCTCCCGGAGAGTTTCAAGCAAAGAACCGATATCCTTGGCCTGGTGCAGCAGGCGGGCGAATTCGCCATGGTCGGGGATACCGTCCCAGCAATCGGCGGCCACGATAATACTGCCTCCCGGCTTGACAATGTTGGCCGCCGCGCTCATTCCCTTGACCGCCTGATAAAGATTCAGGTCCAGGGGGTAACCCGAATTGCTGCTGATTACGATATCGAATGGTTGACTGACAGGGACCATCGCCCGCTCCCGGACAAAAGCGCAGCCGGTTTCGTGAGCTTTTTTATAATCTCCGGCAAACACTCGGGTAATCTGCTTGTTCCGGTTCAGCGCCACGTTTAGCAGAAATGCCGGCGGAGCAAGGGAGACGGCCTGGCGCACGTCCTCCCAAACCGGATTGCCCTCGGTTACGCCCCAGGTGGCCAGCGGGCTGTCGAGGTTTTTCACGCTATGGTTTCTGCAGATGGTATCCAGGGAGGCAAGGCCCGGCATGCACGCCTTGCCTCCACCTGAAAATCCTGCAAAGAAGTGGGGCTCGATAAACCCGCTAAGGATTTTCACTGTGCAGTCAAGGTACTCCCGGTGCAGCAGGATCTCGTTCCCGTCCGCTGTCGTTCCGACCGGGACGTGCGAGTCCCGGTTATTGGCATCGTTCTGAATTATTTTGTAATTGGCGGCTATCTCCTCTCCCAGCATTTCCGTTAGCTCGGATACGGTATTGGGCCGGTGAGTTCCTGTGGCGTTAAAGAGCATTATCCGATCGCGGGAGAGAGGGCCTAGTTCGTCGAGGATAGCGGAAATAAGCAAGCGGTTCGGCGCCGGCCGGGTGAGATCGCTGAATACTATACCGATCGTGTCTTCGGGCCCGATCAACGAATTCAACGCCTGGCAGCCGATCGGCTGGCGCAGGGCCGCCCGGAGCGCCCCGGCCTGGTCGGGCAGGCCCTC
>VRUH01000011.1:43975-51566 GCA_019456185.1 Candidatus Glassbacteria bacterium
AGGCCCTCGATAAACTCCGGTTCCAGCACCCTGGCCCGCAAATCGTCCGGCAGGTCGATCTCCAACCCCTCTTTCCCGTAGGTCAGTCTTATCTGCATATCCCGGTTTCCTCTTAAGCACCAGTTACCTGAAAGTCTCCCCCGATGCGGGACCTTGTGATCTGTCTCCAGTCACGGTACCAAGAAAGTCAGAGAATTTCAAGTCTGGCTTACGGCTGGAATTCAAGCGTCTTTCCGGGGACAAAGCCAGCTCTGTATCCCTTCAGAACAAGTTGGACAACTTCAGCCCGATAGCTGATGAGGTTACCCCCGCAAAGCGCTTTGCCTAGAAAATCAGAGCAGTACCGCCCTCTACCCAATGATCGAACTTTAGCCATAGATCAATCTAGCAAAAACGGAGATCGCCTGGTACAGCGCGGGTATGAGGTTGATAGTCGATGGTTATGCGGATATGGGTAGAGGTAAGCAGTAGAACCTGCTCAATCTGCCAGCTATTGAAAAAACCGTTCAAAAAAATGGCGGGGCATACATGACGATTTTAAAACCTTTTTGGCGGGAATGCCGGAGGAATTGGTGAGGCGGATTCAGGCGGTGGCGGCTTGAATTAATGGCTTGCAAGGGATGGAGTTCCAGATGTAATCATTTCAATAATACCATTTTTCTTGTCAGGGTAAAATCTCCCGCGACCAACCTGTAAAAATAAACTCCACTGCTGAGACCGGTGGCATCAAACTCGACAGAATGCCTGCCGGCTGCTTTCTGCTGATCTACCAATGTTCTTATCGACCGGCCTCTTATATTTAACACATTTATTCTCACATTAGAGCTAAATGGCAGTTCATATTGTATCGTGGTTGTCGGATTAAATGGATCAGGATAGTTTTTTAACAGCAGATATCCGTTGTGGATATCGGGGATGTTAAGCCGCTGGTCATCCTTATTCTCTGAATTTCCCTCGATATCAGGTTCTTCCGGGCTTTCAGGAGGAATTATATATGGAGTGTAAGACGAAATGGAACGAATAATAAATCCAGAATCATATATCACGGCAGGAATCAAGGCTTCCAATTCATCACCCGATCCGTTGATGAAAAACAGATGAGAGCGAGAATTGAACTCCCTGCAAAATAAAATAGTTGCACTGTCTGAATAAACAATATTGTCGCCAAAAGATAATATTCTGGAGTTATTGCCGTATCTATCGGCTGTCACTATCTCTGTGTTGCCGCCTTTTTCGATTACATAAACCAAGTTTGTTCCGTCTGGCGATATGACCGGATTACGGATTGTGACTTTGTATTCGGAGTAAGTGAGCCTGTAAACATAATAAGGGTTCGCTAAATCTATCTCAGCTATGTAACTTCTCCTTCCTTCCTCCACGGTAACCAGCAATCTATCTTCTGGAGTCCACCTTACCCCAACATAAGCCCTTCCTCTACGAGGACTTATCATTGTTTTTTTCCCGCTGCCTTGGACATGAATAGAACCTCCTGCAACATATGCTAATTTCTTTTGATCATTTGACATCGATGGAGAGCTTTCGTCAAGCTCGGATGTGTTAGTAAGGGTGGTAACTTTTCCATTGGGTGCAACTTTGATAATCTCCCAGTTATGCCGTATATCTGTTGTGTCAAATGCAGCACATACGACCTTCTCGGATTCGTCCAGGCTTATGTCTTTAATAGATATAAATCCTTTGGCGCTTAATGGACCAGTTATGTCCGTAAGTTTATCACCACTGCCCAGCATAAGATGGTCATTCCCATTCTCTGGATCATATAACAGGTAAGCCAGCAGCTTAGAATAAGTCGCACTTGTTAGCGGGGACTGAGCATAGAGGTGTGGAGATATAAAATCAGAAATCATTTCAGAGAGGGAAGATTTTAAGCTGTTTGGTGTGTTGACTCGTTGATCGAGTTGCGTGAATAAGGCTAAGAAGCCGATTAAGCTTAAAGCAGCATACGCCCTTGCTGGAGAACTGGTTTTTTTGCTGCGTAGCTGAGAGCCATCGGTATTTTCAGCCAAAATATCGGCAAGCGCATTCCTTGATGCTTTTTCTGGTCCCAAGGTTCTCATTTGACATTCTCCCACATTAACCGTACCACTTATTTTGAGAGAATTCAAGCAAACCCCGGTTTGCCGCCCTTTCATAATACCAGTGCAGGATAATCGAATTGAGCGTCAGGTCTGGCTCAGATGCACGGTATTGCTGGGGGTATGAAAAAAAACATCCGAGATGTGATAACAGATACGGAAGTTCTGTTATTAAGCTCATTCTTGCCAATTTCGACTTAAATAAGCTCAGGCGGGCCAGAGGAGAATATTCTAAAAGATTCACGTCGAGATGCCGGAGGAGATGATTGAAATGATTCAGGCGGTGGCGACCTGCGCCTAAAAGCTGTACCACTAATTATGCCCCCCGCAAATAACCCCTCATAGAGAATAAGAGTAGTACTGCGCCCTACTTTAAGGATCAAGCCTTAGCCGTGGATCGATACGGCTAACTCAGAGATCGCTTGGTACAGCGCGGATATGTGTGCCTGACCAATCCTTGCCCGGAGCCTCGGAAGTTGCGCCTTGCGGGGCTTTTTTATTTCTGACCTGCCTCATTTCAACCAATATTACGTACACTGGATCATAAATGTGTTGCGCATGGGGCTGTTCCACATTAAATTTCATTCTCAAACTATCCAAACGATAAACAGGTGGCAGTCTCATGGTACCCGGAGATCATCAGGAAAACTCAGCGGAGATCATTGTCGTTTCGGGACTTCCCCGCTCGGGAACCTCGATGATGATGAAAATGCTGACCGCCGGCGGCCTGGAAGTCGTTACGGACAATCTCCGCGCCGACGACGAAGACAACCTGTTGGGATATTTCGAGGATGAACGGGTCAAGGACCTGGCCCGCGACAACACCTGGATTACGCCGGCTTTCGATGGCAAAGTGCTGAAAGTGATCAGCATGCTTCTCTATCACCTGCCGCCGGCCCTCAATTACAAGGTCGTGTTCCTCCGGCGCGGGCTTGAGGAGGTGCTGGCCAGCCAGCGCAAGATGCTGGCCCGCCGGGGAGAAACAGACGCCGGGCCGGATAATACGGTCATGGCCGCCAAATTCGAGGAACATCTCGCCAAAGTGGCCGAGTGGCTCGACTGCCGGAACAATATCGAAACCCTGTACCTGGATTACTCAGCGGCGGTTGCCGCACCCCGGGAATGTGCCGCCAGAGTCAAGAAATTCCTGGGCAGAGACCTGAACCTGGATGAGATGGCCGAGGCGGTTGTGCCCTCGATGTACCGGAACCGAAGCAACTAGTTTATGAATCGTCCAGTATCTAACTTTCGTTTGCGCATGACCGCGATTATCCCGGCGGCGCTCTTTCTGCTGTTCGCCATATCCAGACCCGCCTGGGCATATATCGGCCCCGGCGCGGGGTTCGCTGTAGTTTCCTCGTTCTTCATTATTCTGCTCACCGCGGTGGTGTCTCTCTTTTCCTTCCTGATCTGGCCGTTCCGCGCCGCCTGGCTCTGGTTCAAACGCAGCCGCAATCTGGCCGGACGCAAGGCCGGGCGCGTGGTGGTTGTCGGGTTGGACGGGATGGACCCGGTGCTGACGGAGAAATACATGGCCCAGGGCCTGCTGCCCAATTTCTCCCGGCTGGCCGAGGAAGGTACTTTCAGCAGGCTGGGCACTACCACCCCGCCGGTATCACCGGTGGCCTGGTCGACATTCTCAACCGGAGTAAACCCCGGCAAGCACCGCATCTTCGATTTCTATACCCGCGATCCGAACAACTACCTGCCGGTGCTCAGCTCGGTCGAAATCAGCTCCAGCCGGCGCAGGATCGGGCCGTTCCGTTTTAACCGGACTGAGGTAAAACAGTTGCGCCGCAGTGAGTCGTTCTGGAAAATCCTCGGTGATGCGGGCGTGTTCTGCTCGATCCTGCGTGTGCCGATCACTTTTCCCCCGGACAAGTTCCACGGGGTCTGCCTGTCGGGGATGTGCGTTCCCGACCTGCGGGGCACACAGGGTTCGTTTACGCTGTTCACCTCCGAGGACATGGAAGAGGTCCGCCGCCACATGACCGGCGGTACCGTTGTTCCGCTCAACCGCGTCGAGAAGAGCTACGAGGCCGCCATTCCGGGACCCGTGATCGAGTCGAAGGGCGAGCAGAAGAACCTGGAACTGCCTCTTCGCTGCCTGCCCGAACCGGACAATGAGAGAGCTGTAGTGTGGGTGGACAGGGAAAAGTTCGTCCTCAAGCTCAACAAATATTCTCCCTGGGTGCGGCTCACTTTCCGCATGGGCATCTTCAGGCGAGTGTCGGGGATCGCGCGCTTTATGATCAAGCAGCTCGAACCGGAGCTCAAAATCTACATGACTCCGATCAATATCGATCCGGAGAGACCCTCGCTGCCGATCTCCCACCCGTTGAGTTTCTCGGTGGCCCAGGCCAAGCTGCAGGGGCCGTTCTCCACGCTCGGCCTGGCAGAGGATACCTGGGCGCTGAACGAACGGGTGATCGACGAGGACGATTTCATCGGCCAGTCGTACGACTATTTCGCGGAACGCCGGGAGCTGTTTTTCGATGCGCTGAAAAAGAATACCGACGGTCTGATCGTCGAGGTGTTCGACACGACCGACCGGCTCCAGCACGAGTTTTTCCGCTGCCTGGATGACGACCACCCGGCCAACAAGGACAAGGAGACCGAGAAGTTCCGCGAGGTGATCCGCGACCTGTACCGCCGGATGGATGACTTCCTGGCTGAAATCAGGGCGAAACTGCGCAAGGACGACCTGCTGATGGTGATCAGCGACCACGGCTTCAAGCAGTTCAAATGGGGCGTTAATCTCAACACCTGGCTCTGGAAAGAGGGCTACCTGATCCTGAAACAGGGCTGCGAACCCGGAGGGGAATGGTTCGAAGGGGTGGACTGGACCCGGACCCGGGCCTACGCATACGGCCTGACCGGGATTTACCTGAATGTCCGGGGCCGTGAGCGTGACGGGATCGTGCCGCCCGGCAACGACCGCCTGCGCCTCCAGCTGGAACTGAAAGAGAAGCTGGAAGCCCTGCGCATGGAAAACGGCGGCGACACCAACGGCGGCCGCCCGGTTCATCGCGCGATCCTCAGCAGCCAGGCGCTCTCGGGACCGTACGTGGATGACGCCCCGGACCTGATTGTCGGCTACCACGAGGGCTACCGCTCCTCGTGGAACTCCGCCACCGGCAGGATCACCGGCGAGGTGTTCGAGGACAATACCCGCAGTTGGAGCGGCGACCACTGTATCGACCCGCTGTTCGTACCGGGTGTGTTTTTCTGCAACTGGAAAAAAGACGACGAGCCGGTCTCGCTGGCCGATATCGGGCCGACTATCCTCGACCTGTTCGGCCTGGAGCCCCGCGGGTTTCACGACGGCCGGGTGGTGGGCCTGCAGCCGGGCGGGATCAAACAAAAAGCAGGGACGGTAAAATGAAACGCAGAGATTTTCTCAAGACCTCGATGATGGCCGGCGGCGGACTGACAATCCTGCCCTCGATGGCCCTCTCCAGACCATCGGCGCGCAAAAAAATGCTGGTGCTGGGGATCGACGGGCTTGACCCCAAGCTGGTCCACAAGTTCCTGGGCAAGGGGCTGATGCCCAATTTCAACCGGATTATCGAGTCCGGCGGGATAAGTCCGGTGGCCACCAGCAACCCGCCGCAGAGTCCGGTCGCCTGGTCTAATTTAACTGTCGGCGCCGGGCCCTCCACCCACGGGATCTACGACTTCATCCACCGCGAGCCGGAAACGATGATCCCCTACCTCTCCACCTCGCGGGTAACGCCACCCGAGACCGTGATTGAATTCGGCGATTACCGGATTCCGCTCGAGGAGGGCAAAACCGAGCTGCTGCGCAAGGGCCGTCCGTTCTGGGACTATCTCACAGAACGCGATCTGCCGACGACCATTTTCAAGATGCCGGCCAATTTCCCGACCGTCGAGGGCGAAGCCGATATGGTGAGCGGGATGGGCACCCCGGACCTGCTGGGCGGCTACGGGACATTCACCATGTTTACCACCGTGCCCGAGCAGTACCCGGCCGACATCTCCGGCGGCCGGGTGATCCCGGTCTATTTCGACAACGACCAGGCCGATTTCGAGCTGCCCGGGCCGGCGAACAGCCTCAAGAAAGGCGCTCCCGAAACCGCGGTTCCGGTAACTGTCTGGCGCGACCGGCTCAACGACGTGGCCCGGATCAAAATCCAGGATAAGGAGTTTATCCTCAACCGCGGCGAATGGACCGGCTGGTTCCGGGTCTCGTTCCCGATGCTCGGTCCGTTCTACGACGTGAAAGGCATCATTAAAATCTTCGTCAAGGACCTGAATCCGGACTTCAGCCTCTATGTCTCCCCGATCAATATCGACCCGACCGACCCGGCCCTGCCGATCTTTTCCTCCGAGGAGTACGGCCACGAGCTGAGCTGCAATTGTGGTTTCTTCTACACCCAGGGGCTGCCCGATGACACGAAAGCCCTGAGCAGCCGCATCCTGGGCGAGGACCAGTACCTCCAGCTCGCCGAGCAGGTAATCAAGGAGCGGGAGCGCCTGCTGTTCTACGAGCTGGAAAGGTTCAACCGCCGGGAGAACGGCCTGCTGTTTTTCTATTTCTCCAGCCTGGACCAGAACTCGCACATGTACTGGCGCGCTCTCGACCCGCGCCATCCGCTCTACGACCCGATGATCAGCGCTCAGTACGGAGAAAAAATCCAGGATTTCTATATCGAGATGGACATGGTGCTGGGCAAGGTGCTGACTTACAACGATCTCAGCGACCCCAACTTCACGATGATGATCATGTCCGACCACGGGTTCAACTCGTTCCGCCGTCAGGTGAACCTCAACACCTGGCTGCACCGCCAGGGTTACCTCGAGTTGCATAACAAGAACGATATCGCCGACAGCGGCTATTTCACCAATGTCGACTGGAGCCGGACCGGGGCCTACAACCTGGGGATCAATTCGGTTTATCTCAACCTCGAAGGCAGGGAGCGCGAGGGCGCGGTCACGGCATCGCAGGCGGACAAGCTGCGCAAATCGATCCGCAACGACCTGCTGGCTATGCGCGACGAGGAAACCGGCGACCCGGCGGTCAGCGGGGTCTGGATCATCCCCGGGCAGGAACACCGCCGCAACCCCCACGCCCCCGACCTGATCGTGGGCTGGAACACCGGCTACCGGATCAGCTGGGACAGTATCCTGGGCGGGTTCACCAACCACGTGTTCGCCGACAATCTCGACAAGTGGAGCGGAGACCATTGTGTCGATCCCAGGCACGTGCCGGCCACCTTGATCACCAACAGGCAGATAGTCAAGCCGGACCCCGACCTCCGCGACCTGACAGCCACCGTACTCGACCAGTTCGATATCGAAGTGCCGGCTGAGATCGAGGGTAAACCGATCTTCCGGAAAACATGACAAGGAGCGTCCGACCATGCCGAGTATCAAGCTGGACAAGCAACTGTACGAGAAAGCGAAACGGGCCGCCGAACTGGCCGGTTATTCCTCGGTTGACGAGTTCGTGGTCCACGTGCTGGAAGAGGCCACCA
>VRUH01000011.1:51576-52087 GCA_019456185.1 Candidatus Glassbacteria bacterium
ACAACGACGAGGACCTGCTGAAGAGGCTCAAGGGCCTGGGCTATATTTCCTGAACATTACTATACCGGCGCCGCCGTCCGGATTTTCACTCCCTCGGCGCCTACGTTCTAACTGATAGCGAAAGGATGCGGCCCGGCCCGCCATGAAGTTTACTCTGGACTTATTCAACCGCCTGTTCGATTTCATCTCCTTCGGCAGTTCGCCGAGCGCGCGCTACTGGTTCATCGTCGAGATGAGCCTGATCAGCGCCGTGGTATTCCTGTATCTGTTCAAGCTGGTGTCCAATCAGCAGCGGATCAAGGTTTACAAGAACAGGATCTGGGGCAATATCCTCCAGATGAGGATCTACCAGGACCGCCTGGGAGTAATCGTCTCCAGCATCTTCAAGGTGGCCGGCTACAACGTCCTCTACCTCAAAGAGATGCTGCTGCCGCTCGTGGTGCTGCTGCCGGCCCTGGCGCTGTTCACGATCCAGGTCAACAACCGCTGCGGCTACCAACCGCTGCTGCCG